>JACPFG010000055.1 GCA_016183125.1 Deltaproteobacteria bacterium | reverse complement strand
CACAAACATCGAATACTTCTTGTGCGCATCACATCCTATGATATCTCCCATAGCCCGACCTCCTTGGTTGTCGTTCCCCTTCATGTTCATGCACCACGGAGGTCGATTGACAAGCTTTCATACAATCAAAGGAGGGGAGACTTAAAACGCTCTCAATTTACCCACTCACTTTGGAGAAGAGCCGGATTTATAAAGGAGCTCGCTTCACCGGTTCCAGGCCCGCATTGCGCACCCAACCGAGGACCGTTTCAATGTTCCGCTCGATCCGGGCGCCGGCGAGCTCCGTGACTTGGTCCTCCAATGGGATGTCGAAGTCGTGGGCGCCATATAACAGGGCCTTTGCGCCCCCTTCGCGTTGGGTGAGGACCGACGCGCGGATGATCGGGATGTTGTCTAAATAGAGCCGCGAGAGTGCGATGGCGCGAAGGTAGTCATCATCAGCCAAACGCGCCCCGCCGAGGGCCGTATGGTCCGGCTGGTAACTCCAGAGCAGGAAGCTCGCAAATCCGCCGGTTTCGTCTTGGAGCGTGCGCACATGTCGTAAGTGCTCGATCCGGTCCTCCCAGGTCTCGCCAAATCCGATAACCATCGTGGCCGTCGTGCCATATCCTGACGATTGGGCCAGGTGCATCCCGTCAAGATACTCCTTCACCGTATATTTCTTTGGTGAGAGGCGCCTGCGCCATGCGTCGGTCAAGATTTCTGCACCACCGCCGGGGATCCATCGCAGGCCCGCGTCTTTCATGCGGCGGAGTGCCTCGTCTACGGAGATGCGGGATGATCGAGCAATGAAGATGACCTCGACGATCGTCGGACCATAGATCTCGATCCGGTCGCCATAGCGGTCTCGCACGGCGCGGAACATCTGCTCGTAATGTTCGATCTTCAGATATGGATTGAATCCCCCCTCCATCGCTACGAGCGATCCGCCGCATGCCAATAAGTCGTCGCACTTCACGAAGATCTGCTCGTTCGAAAGGACGTAGCCTTCCGGGTGTTTCGGTCGTCGGTAAAACGCGCAGTAGCTGCAATCCGCCACGCAGACGTTCGTGTAGCTCACGATCCGCATGATGATATAACTTGCCTGGCCGTCGGGATAGTATTGGCAGCGGACGCGATGGGCCATTCCGCGGAGTTCTTCCAACGGCATCCGCGCAGCCATCCCCATGGCATCTGTGTCATTGAGTCGCATTGCGAAGATATTTGTCGGCGCCGAGCGCGGCCATCACCCCTTGGGCGGCGCAGATGACTGGTAGTTGCGGTTCGCCGGTGAGGATGTCGCCTGCGGCGAAGACGCCGGGGATGCTGGTTTCCAGCTGTGGGCCGACCAACACGGTCCCATCAGGAGAACAATCGACCGTCCCTGCTAGATATTGCGTATCGATCTTGTGCCCATGGTGATATAGGAAGATCCCCTCGGTAGGGACCTCTTTTTCCTGGCCGCCGGAAAGAATCACAACCCCGGTTACAATAGAATCTCCGTTGATATGTTTGATGCTCGTGCTGAAGAGGAGCGGCGTGTCGGGCTTTTTGCGCAGCTCCTCCTGCAGTGGTTCCGGTGCATCGAGTTTGCTGCTAGGGATGACCATCGTGACCTTGGCGCCATATCTCAGCAGCGCAAGGGTCGCTTGCACCGCCTCTGTCGATTTGCCGTAGACGACTGCGCGCTGGCCGCGAAAAAGCGGGGCATCTCGAACAACCGAGTAGGACACTCCGCGGCCGACCCGCTCACGCTCGCCAGGTAGCGCGCCTGGGCGTTGCATACCGCCGGTTGACAGGATGACGGCACGGCCTTCAAATTTGGCCCCGTCGCGAGAAAAGACCTGCTTGGCGGTCGCGCCCATGGCAGCACTGGTGATCGAGGTCTCCCGCAACTCGGCGCCGGCCTCCACGGCCTGTCTCCGAATCTGTTCCACCAGTGTGGCCCCGGAGATCTCGTTGGAGCAGCCGGGATAATCTCGCGCAACGGGCATAGAACCGGTGGACCCTCCGGCGATGCCGGCGTCGACTACAAGGGTGTGCCATCCGGCCCGGGCCGCGTAGAGCGCGGCTGAGCCGCCGGCCGGCCCGGCCCCTACGATTAGGATATCATAAGACGCCATTGGGACTCCGTTTATGCAAACTCAATTGCAATTTTGATCGGGAGGAGATCACAATTTGCCCCCTCTGCAAGCAGGGTGCGAATCGCCTGCTCCTCCTCGCCCTGCATAGTTTGAGTCCGGCGGTTAACATACATTCCGACAAACCGATCTAACAGGTTGGTCGGGAGATCGCGAGCAAACTGCCGACAATGCGTGAGGGCCTCATCCCTGTGAGCGAGGGCGTAGTCGATCGAGGCGCGGATATCTCCAGCAATTTGTCGGCGAAGCGCAAGATTGATGTCTCGACGAATCCCATTAGCGCCCAGAGGCAGCGGCAGGCCATGGCGTTCGTGCCACCAGGCGCCAAGAGACAAACAGTTGTGCAACCCAGCTGCGGCGTATGTAAGCTGCCCTTCATGAATCAGGAGGCCTGCCTCGACCTCTCCCTCCGCAACCGCCGGCAAGATTGCATCGAACGGCATGATGATCGTACGGACTCCGGGGAGCGCCAACTGCAATACCAATGCGGCGGTCGTCAATTTTCCTGGGATAGCGATCGTTCGGCGTTTCAGCTCCGCAACCGGATATGGCTCGCGGGCCACGACGATCGGCCCATAATCCTTCTCCCCCATGCTCGCGCCGGAGCGCAGTAGCAGGTATTTATCGGTGAGATAAGCGTATGCATGAACTGAAAATGCCGTGACGTGATGACGTCCCTCCATCGCCCATTCATTCAGCGTCTGGATGTCCTTGAGCATATGTTCATACCGGATGCCGGGAGTCCCCACCTTTCCGGTGGCGAGCCCGTAGAACATAAAGGCGTCGTCCGCATCGGGAGAATGGGCGATGGTGATATGCGTAGATTCCGATCCCATGTCTGTCTCCTCAAAACAGGGAAAATTGATTCGCGGCCTCGGGGGTTTCTTCCGGATGCTTGCACTGCCATGTCACCGGGCAGCGGCCCTTCCCCTGGCCGAATTTGCTCGTATAGAAAATTTCCTGATGCTGCACGCCGTATTCAAAGACCTGACGCGTCACCTTGACGTGGATTTTCCCGTGCCCAAGGTGGCCTGGGCGACACTCTCCAGGCTCACACGGTGACCTAACAGCTTGTGCATGTCTTCCAGAATGTCACACATCGGCAATGAGAGCGGATCGAAGTGGAAGTAGGGCTTCAGGATCGGCAGATCGAACCGCCGGATATTGAACCCGACTACGAAGGGCCGTTCGGATAGGAGGTGTTCCAATGTACCCAGTTCCGCCTCTTCGAAGATCTGGTATTCTCCCGTGCGGTACGAGTAGATCCCGCACACACTCACGCCAAGGGCCTCAAGATTACGCCCACCCCCCACCTCTTGAAAGATCTTCTGCGTCTCCAGATCCAGCACGACGATATTCGGACCCATAGCGGCGTCTCATAACACAGGCGTTCCTCCCGGCAAGGGGAACTTGCAAGACGGCGGAGGGGATGCCATAGAGCAAAGTTCATGCCGCCACACCTTGCCATCGTCGGGAGCGTCAACTTTGATTTGGTCGTCCGGGCCCCACGGATCGTGAAAGAGGGGGAGAACCTCCCCGTATCGAACCTGCAGACCTTTGCCGGAGGGAAAGGCGCGAACCGAGCGGTCGCCGCCCAGCGGCTGGGCGCCAAGGCTACGCTGATCGGGGCCGTCGGAGCGGATACGTTTGGCGGCTATCTGCAGGACGAGCTGGCGAAAGATGGGGTGGGGCTTACGTATTTGGCGCGGAAGGACGGGTGCGGTTCACCCTCTTTCCCTCCGGCAATAACGCCATCATGGCCGAACGCGGAGCCAATAGAGCCTTGTCGCCCGCGGATGTGGAGCGGGCGAGACCGGCATTGCAATCGTGCGATGCGGTGGTGGTGGATCTGGAAATTCCCCTTGAAACGGTGGAGTGCGCGCTCATGACCGCCCGCCGGTTAGGAAAGCCGGCGATTTTAGATGCCGGACCGGCGCAGACGTGCCCGATGAAAATTTTGGCCGGCGCGGATATTGTTTCACCCAATGAGAGTGAGTTGGAAACATTATCAGGGATGCCGGTAGACGGGCTGGCATCGGCCAAGGCCGCGGCGCGCCACCTGATCGATCAGCATATTCCCGCGATGGTCCTCAAATTGGGGGATAAGGGGTCCCTATGGATCACGAATAGCGAAGAGATCTATGCGCCGGCGGTCAAGGTCGAGGCGATTGACCCCACGGCGGCGGGGGATGCCTTTACGACCGCGCTTGCGATTAAGTGGGTGTTACGCACACCGATAGCCGAGGCACTGCGCTATGCCAACGTCGTCGGCGCGCTCACGACGACCAAAATGGGCGCCATGCCGTCATTGCCGACACAGGAAGAGGTCGCTGCATTTTACAGGGAGAACGATTCCCTTGAAAGCGCACGCCAGATTCGATAGGACTCGTGCAGCCGGGCACTTAGCTCAGCGGCAGAGTACCGCCTTCACACGGCAAGGGTCAGAGGTTCAAATCCTGCAGTGCCCACAAATTATGCGCCGGGGCCGCGGTGGCGAGGAGCTGGGGCAAAACTGCGTTTTTCTTAAAAAGGTCTTTTGAAATTCGCTTGCATTAATGGTAGTCAGGCGAATAGGGCCGGAGTATGGATCGAGTTACGAAATCCACTCGAAGCAAGATAATGGCTGCGGTGCACACAAGGGACACGGGAGCCGAAAAGAACGTTCGCTCGATCGTACATCGACTCGGTTACAGATATTCCCTGAATCGGAGCGGCCTGCGAGGAAGACCCGATTTGGTATTCGTGGCGAGGAATAAGGTAATTTTCGTGCATGGATGTTTCTGGCACGGCCATTCCTGCAGGTATGGCAGGTTGCCCAAGAGCAGACTCGACTACTGGCAACCCAAGATAGTCGCGAACAAAGCGCGCGATCGGCGACATGCGAGGCGGCTCAAACGAGCCGGCTGGTCTGTCATGGTTGTCTGGCAGTGCCAACTGAAAAGGAAGGATGTCGTGAAAACGCGCCTCGGGAGTTTCTTGGATGCATGAGCGCCCCTTAGCCATCGACCTGTTCGCCGGCGCGGGCGGCATGTCGCTCGGTTTCGAGCAAGCCGGGTTCGATATTGTCGTTGCCGTCGAAATCGATCCGATCCACGCGGCCATCCATCACTTCAACTTTCCTCGAACCGCAGTCATCGCCAAGTCTGGCGTGGGGCTGAGAGGGGACGACGTGCGAGCTGCAGCCGGTATCGGGCGGCGCTCCGTCGATGTCGTATTCGGAGGCCCCCCATGCCAGGGTTTCTCCCTTATCGGGCAACGAATGCTCGACGACTCTAGAAATCATTTGGTTAAGGAGTTCGTGCGCCTTGTAGCGGAATTGAAGGCCAAGACGTTCGTTTTCGAAAACGTAAAGGGCCTTACGATAGGTAACCATCGGCGTTTTCTCGATGCGTTGATCGGAGCGTTCGACGAAGCAGGCTATCGGGTCCGTCTTCCGTGGAGGGTTTTGAACGCCGTGAACTACGGCATCCCCCAGGATCGAGAACGGCTGTTTTTACTGGGCGCGAGAAAGGGATGCAAACTGCCCCTATATCCCGAGCCGACTACAACCCCGGAGATAGACCTGTTCGGTACGAACGGCAAAGGACTTACGCCAACGTGCGCCGAGGCTCTCTCGGACCTTTCGGATGCGGATATCTTTCCCGAACTTATGACGTCGGACACTGTCGAGGTTACGGATTGGACCGCGCGCACGGAGTACGGCCTTGCGTGCCGGTCCGAGAACAAAGACACGTGGCATTTCGGGTACCTCCGAACGTGGCAACCGAATCTTCTGACTTCGAGTATGAGAACCGTGCATACCGACATTTCTCGGAGGCGCTTTGCCGCCACACGCCCAGGCGAGATAGAGCCGATTTCGAGATTTTTCAAGCTGCCTCCGGACGGCGTGTGCAATACGCTCCGTGCGGGAACGGACTCCGCAAGAGGCGCCTTTACGAGTCCTCGCCCTATTCATTACGCCTTTCCCCGTTGCATCACGGTGCGAGAAATGGCGCGTCTCCACGGGTACCCCGACTGGTTTCGTTTTCATGTCACGAAGTGGCATGGGGCTCGGCAAGTCGGTAACTCGGTACCCCCTCCTGTCGCGCGGGCGGTTGCCGGTGCGATCGTCGAAGCGCTCGAGATCGTCCCGACGCGACCGAACCGAAAGATCGCCCTCGGGAGTCCGGCACTTCTCTCTATGGACATGGGCGAAGCGGCAGATTTCTGGAAGGTACCCGTACCGATAGGGCGTCGCAATCGCAAAAATGGCTTGCACAAGAGAAAACAATCGGAGATCGAAGCATCCATGGGAAGCGAGGCGAGGGGCGCATGGTAATCCGGAGGAGTCAATCGTCGGGCAATAGGTATTCGTCCCTGGTGGAAAGGATCTTCGTCGACCGGTACAAGGCGGGAATGACCGAAATGCCGTTCCGTCGCGAAGATCTGACGAAAGCCGCGAAGGCGCTCCGGATCGCGCTACCGAAGAACCTCGGAGATGTCATCTATTCGATGAGATACAGAACCGAGCTGCCGGATGCCGTCACCGATACGCAACCGCGAGGGAAGGAATGGGTAATAGAGGGGAAGGGAAAGTCCGAGTACGCGTTTCGCCTCGTCACGATTAGCCAGATCGTCCCCAATCCGCACATGGCGGCCATTAAGATTCCGGACGCGACGCCGGAGATCGTCGGAGCGTACGCACTGACCGACGAGCAGGCCATTTTGGCGAAGGTCCGATACAATAGACTTCTCGACATCTTTCTTGGAGTTGCCGCCTATTCGCTTCAGAACCACCTGCGAACGACCGTTAGCGGACTCGGCCAAGTGGAGATAGACGAGATCTACGTGGCCATCGACAAGCGCGGTCGACAGTACGTCGTCCCTATGCAGGCGAAAGGCGGGAACGATCGGCTTTCCAGCGTTCAAACGAAACAGGATATCGCCTGTTGCAAGGAAAAATTCCCGCAATTGATCTGCCGGGCGGTTTCCGCGCAATTCATTTCGACGGACCTGATCGCGCTTTTCGAACTGGGCACTTCCGGAGAAGAGATACGGATTCTCGAGGAACGCCATTACAAGCTCGTTCCGGCCGATCAGATTTCGGAAAATGATTTGCGGGGATACGACAAGTGACGCGGATAAACGACAAATTGAAGATTTACGAAACACCTTTTGTGCCTTCGATGTTAGGTACAACCGGGTAACAAAAATTAAATGAATTACGATGGTCTAGAGCGGTCATACTGGGAATCCCAAATTGAGCGTATTCGGCTCCTATTGGCGAAGATCGCTGACCGCGATTCGAGCCAAACTGGGCGCACTATCCCCGATGATACCGATCTTGCGATTGGCACAGGACGGCGTCTTAATCTGACCGTCATGTTCATTGACGTAAGCCGTTTCTCTTCACGTCCGTCCGCCACTGCTTACGAGCAGGAGTTGATGCTCAGAGTGCTCAATCTTTTTTTTAGCGAAATGATTAGGATAGTCGAAGATCATGGCGGTACCGTTGAAAAGAACACCGGCGATGGTTTGATGGCGTATTTCGAAGACCAATCCGGTGGCACTTCAGGCGCGAATTCAACACAGAGGGCAGTCGCTTGTGCCATGACAATGAACGTAGCGAACGAGCACCTAATTTCACCAGTTCTGCGTGCAACTAGTGTCTCCCCACTTGAGTTTCGCATAACCGTGGACCACGGAATGGTCACGATTGCTCGAATTGGAGGGCCGCAGCGATTTAATGCGAACGTTGCGATTGGGAATACGGCCAATTTTGCTGCGAAGATGCTCGATCTCGTAAAACCCGGAGACATTGCCTTAGGTGCTGCAGCCAGAAATAGGCTTCCTATTCTTTGGCAACTCCTTTGGACGGATCTCGCTCCAATCAGCACCGGATGGGTATACACTGGAACAAACACTCCATATCCTTTGTACTTGTACACGGGACGTTGGGCGAAACTGGTATGACTGATCAAAAGCAAACCAACACGCAGACTACACGCGACAAGGGAAGTCCTGAACTATCTGCACCGCCCTCGCTTATACGAGAGTCACTGCCGACTCCCTCAGGTGGAGATGAAACGGCGACCGACAGGCAACAACCGGCTCCCCCCGTATCAGATGCTACACATGGAGATGCGAAGGCCCGTGAGAGATTTGTAGAAGCAACTCACCAATATGTCCGGGAATATATACGACTTGCCGATCAAAAGGCTTCTTTTCTCTTCACTGGAGCGACAGCTCTTCTCGCGTTTTTGTATAAGAACGATGTGTCTGCCAGGTGGATGAAGCCAATCATGCAGTGGAATGTTCTCGATACCGTCGCATTTGTGGCAATGTCATCTTTGGCTCTAGGCGTTCTTCTTGCTTTATGGGTGGTTATCCCGCGAACGTCCGGATCGCGGCGAGGTTTTCTCTTTTGGGAAGCGATCGCCGAATATGACACGGGACGTCAATATTCGGACGAGTTGAGACTGTTATCGGCAGCATCACTATCACAAGTTAAGGCTGAACATTGCTTCGATTTGGCGCGCGTCTGCAGGACAAAGTATAAAATCCTACGGGCTGCAATATGGACGGGGGCAATAGGTTTGGCTGCGTCTCTCCTTGTATTTCTATTTATCTGACTTCGATACGTCCTACAGTCAACTCAGAGCTAAGAACAATTTGTATTGCGCCACGGTCCAGCTTCGGAGGGGCGGGGGGAGAAGATGGACCGGGGCCTCGGCTTCACCCGGCTGACTTCTTCTTTCCCGAGTCACTGGGCCGAGTGAGGGACAAGTGGGAAGCGAGCCGTGCAAGCCGAGTGACCCTGAGCCTGTCGAAGGGGCGCACTCCAGAGGTAACCCCGGCGTTGCAGGGCGCATGACAGACTGCCGAAGGCAGGCTGGCGGGTGCCTTGCTTCTCGTCAGGGCGGTTTAAGGAAATTCTCCTGGAAAAAGGTCCGAACCTTTTGATACAAGGGCCACATGCTGCTGAAAGTAAACACAAAGTCCCCGGCGTTTACGCTGCCGGATGGGTCCGGCAAGTCTGTTTCTCTCACCGACTTTCGCGGGAAGACGGTCGTCCTCTATTTTTATCCGAGGGATCTGACACCGGGGTGTACGATCGAGGCGCAGCAGTTTCAGCAGTATCTCAAGGCGATTCGCGCGACGGGGGCTGAAGTCATAGGGATCAGCAAGGATCCGCCGGAGCGGCACCGGAAGTTCGCGGAACAATGTGCATTAACCTTTCCGCTCCTTTCTGATGTCGATGGAAAGGTAATCGAGGCGTATGGCGTCTGGCAGAAGAAATGGCTCTATGGCAAGAGCTTCTTAGGGATCGCCCGCGTTACCTATCTCATCGGACCGGATGGAATGATCGAGAAGGTTTTTCCGAAGGTGTCCCCAAAAACCCACGCGGAGGCGGTGTTGGCAGCCCTCACGGAGGCCCAAAAACAGAAATAAAATCACCCGTTGACATATATATCATAACTGATATATCATTCTCATGAGCTGGACGGTCCTTTTTAAGGACCCAAAACGCATCGAGAAGGCCGTTGACAGGCTCAGGCCGTCAACCCAGGTGGCTTTCCGAAAGGCGATTCAGGACTTGAGGGGAGAGGGGCCTTCTCCCATGGGCTGGCTTACAAAGTCCTTGAGTGGAGAGATGGCGGGTTTAATGAGCCTCCGTCTCGATTACCGGCATAGGATGATTTATTCGGCCGCGCACGGCACCTTGACCATCGTGGTTATCGAGGTGAGCACTCGTGAAGGGGCCTACTGAAGGAGGATTGCGTATGACCCTGAATATCACAACGAGTTTGGGCACCATCAAGATCACGCCGTGTTTCAAGGTCTCGGCGAGAGTCATGAAGAAAATCAGGGAGGGTCTGAGGCTGGCTGTTGATGAAGCGAAGCCCGTTGACGATCTCATCGCCAAGATCAAAAGGAATATCCCCTGGGCTGATACCCCCCGCGGATCGCTGGTTGCCTACATGACCGGCCAGTCCTGGACCCAGAAAAATCTCGCCAAGACAACGGGCATCCCCCAAGGCAATATCTCTCAGATTGTGAGCGGCAAGAGACCTATCGGCCCCGCAACGGCCAAGAAGCTGGCAAAGGCGTTCGGAGTCGATTACCGGAAGTTTCTTTGAATTCAGCGCCCAGTGGACGAATAGGGGACGTTCTTCACTACCTCAACTAACCTTTAACCTTGATACCCTGCAAAACGGTTCAGTCACGCCGTCGCTTAAGCTCGCCCCCGCTACGGGGAATCGGCTGTATTCTTATCCACTTGATGCGTGGGGCACAGAGGTAACGACTATGACATGCTTTCGGAAAGCGGCGAGGGCGGGGCGGGGGATGAGGGATATGCGCAGCGAGCCGCATCGATGGTTATGACGTTGCGGCGAGCGAGGATAAGCCGCGACGAGGCCCGTAAGCCGAGGAGACGGCGGCCCGAATCACCAGCCCCGGCCGAGGTCGCACCGGAGACGTGAGCCGAAGAAGGCCTCTTATGACGTACTATTCGGGACGAGTTTGCCTGCGGATAAGAACCACTTTTTTTGCCTATTGACAATTCCGCGAGATCTGCGCCATACTGCCCTTGGTCAGTCGAACTCTTCCATACGAAATCGGATGTTCTTGGAGATTTTCCCACGCGTGTGAGGCCAAGCAATTCGCAATCTGATTGTGCGCTTTTCCAACCACAAGGAGGCTGTCCGCCATGCATCTCAATGAACTAAAGCGTAAGAAGATAAATGAGTTAATGGAAATGGCGGACGGGTTTAAGATAGAGAACGCCTCCGGGATGCGCAAGCAGGACCTGATCTTTGCCCTCCTTCAGGCCCAAGCCAGTCAAGACAAGGCCATTTACGGAGAAGGGGTGTTGGAGATCTTGCCGGACGGGTTTGGGTTCCTCCGCTCTCCCGACTACAGCTACCTCCCAGGTCCGGACGATATCTATGTCTCTCCCTCCCAGATCAGGCGGTTTAACCTGCGCACGGGCGACACCGTCTCCGGCCAGATCCGCCCGCCAAAAGAGGGAGAGCGCTACTTTGCCCTCCTCAAGGTCGAGCAGATTAATTACGAGGGCCCGGAAAACTGCCGCAACAAGATCCTGTTCGATAACCTTACACCGCTCTATCCAAATCAACGATTCAATATGGAAAGCGGCCAGGATCATTATTCCACGCGGATCATGGACCTGCTAATGCCGATCGGGAAGGGGCAGCGGGCGCTTATTGTCTCCCCTCCGAGGGCCGGAAAGACGGTCCTGCTCCAGAACATAGCTAATGCGCTGACGACCAATCACCCAGAGGTGATCCTGATCGTGCTGTTGATCGACGAGCGGCCGGAAGAGGTGACAGACATGCAGCGCTCGGTGCGTGGAGAGGTGGTCAGTTCCACCTTCGACGAGCAGGCATCTCGCCACGTGCAGGTGGCAGAGATGGTGTTGGAGAAGGCCAAGCGGCTAGTGGAACATAAAAAAGACGTCGTCATCCTTCTCGACAGCATCACCCGATTGGCCCGCGCTCACAACACGGTGGTCCCGCCCTCCGGCAAGATCCTCTCCGGCGGCGTGGATGCCAATGCGTTGCACAAACCGAAGCGTTTTTTCGGCGCCGCGCGTAACATAGAGGAGGGGGGGAGTCTAACGATCATTGGCACCGCGTTAATCGACACCGGCAGCCGGATGGACGAGGTGATCTTCGAAGAGTTTAAGGGGACCGGCAACATGGAGATACACCTGGATCGAAAGCTGATGGAGAAGCGGATCTTCCCCTGTGTCGATATCAACAAGTCAGGCACCAGGAAGGAGGAATTGCTCCTGGCGGATACGGTCCTCAAACGGGCGTGGATTCTGCGCAAGCTCCTGCAACCGTTAAATCCGATCGATGCAATGGAGTTTCTGCTCGACAAGATGGGAGTTACCAAGACCAATCAGGAGTTTTTGGAAAGCATGAATAAGTAATTGCTGCCGGGTAGGGAGCGCGTACCAGACAGCAATTTTTTAGCGTGGGAATACCGCAACGACGTCTGTGACGGGAGTAATCCCAGGCAGGTCGAGGCGAAAATCGCGTACCTTGGCGTAAAGCTGGGTCGATCCGCCGCCGTCTAGGTTGATGGCGTTTGGGCAATTAAGTCCGCCGGCGGCGGTCGATTTGCGAAAGAGTTCCGCCAGCGTTCTAGTCTCTACCAGCGCCCCCTCAGTGACGGCCAGAACGATCTCCCCCTCATGCGTAATCCCGATAGCCGACCTAAGGGATGGGCCGGGTTTGAGCGCCGGGATCGCCCCGCTCACCACCAGGCGCGGCCCGCTCTGGACGGCCATCTGAATCTCTTGTCCGGCGGGGAAATCTCCCCTCGTTGCAATTGCCGGCCTGCCATTATGTATGTAGAAGATGCTCCACCAGCTCACTGCGCGCATCGGGTTTCGTTCGCGGCCACCCTGGATGCGCAGGCCAAGCGGTTTTAGATCCTCGCCGAAAAAACCGCCGTTTACGACAATCCATGCCCTTGTCCGCTCGGCCAATGCCCGGGCGGTGGCGGTTGTCATCCCCGCGTCCCTGGCAAGCAACGTGTCGATCCGGTAGCGTGCCGGATCGATCCGAAAGGCGTGCAGGGCACCGCCGCCGTTAATGGCTGAAATCGAAATTTTAGCGTAGCCCAGTCCCGGCGCAAGCTGCCGCCATGTCGTCGGCGCCGCGTGCGCAGCCCGCGCCCATCCCCACGCCAACAAAATGAATAAGGCCGTCTTTCTCACGCTACCTCCACACATCCACCATCATACCGTCCTGCAACGACTGCTGTCCGCGGACGACCACGAGGTCTTCTGGACCGACACCGTCGACCAGGATCACCTCGGTGGCGGATCGTCCCTTTACGGTTACCTTGGTAAACCGCGCTATCCCTTGCTGAACCTTGAAAATATAAGGCTCCCCCTCCCGCAGGATTATTGCTGAAGCGGGTACTACATAAACCTGATGTTGCTTGACCGTCGTGAACTCGGCAAACGCGCGCATACCGATCTTTAGCGTCTCATCGGTGTTGGGGATACTTGCCCACACGTCGAAGGTCTTGCCCGGCTGGTTGAGTTCCGGACTGATGTGGTGCACGGTAGCTGCCAACGTCGTGCCCGGCAGCTCTTCGATACGGACGCGCAGTCCCGTCCCCGGGCCGATCCCTGGGGCCTCGTCGGCGGTGAGCCGGAACCAGACGAATATCGGATCGATCCGGACGATCACTACGGTTGGTTGGTTCTCGGCGACCGTTGCCCCAGCAGGGACGAGACGTTGATGGACAAGGCCGGCTATGGGGCTCACTACACTTGTGGCCCCCACCTCCGCCTCCAGGGCCGCCAAATCCGCGCGGTTTCGCTCTACGGTGGCCTCGTTGGCGCGCACCTCCCCCTCGATTCCCGCCTGTTGTGTCGCATCCATCTTCCCTTCGCTCGCCAGCCGTTCGCGGTTTTTTAGGAGAAAGGAGTTTCGTTCGAGCAACGCCTCCGCTTCCTTAAGGGCCGCCCGCACCTGAGTCAGCCGCGAGGTCAGCTCAGACTGGGAGAGTGTGAAGAGTGGATCGCCGGGATTGATGCGCGCGCCTTCCGCGACAAGCATCTGGTCGAGCTTTACCTCTCTGGGAAATTTGATTTCGGCCCGATCGCTTGGAACAAGCTGTCCTGCTACGGTGACCTGCGGGGCAGCGGTCTCTGCTCGTACCTTGGCCACGGTGATGGCGCCGCCGCCCTTAAAGAGGCGCCCGCATCCGGCGCCGACAAGCGCCACGAAGACAAGAGCGATGCCCCATCGGTTGCGCGCCACCGCGGCATTATATGCGCCCGGCCAAAAACCGCAATGGGACAGAAAGGAAAGGGCGGGCGACCCATTTTCCCTTCATAATTGACGCGTTGTCACTCCGCGTGCTAGCCCGGCTCTATGGTTGACATGGAAACGCTCTCGTCACTGTGCAAGCGGCGGGGGATCATCTTTCAAAACAGCGAACTCTATGGCGGGATAAACGGTTTTTGGGATTACGGGCCGGTGGGAAGCGAGCTCAAGCGCAGGATCAGGGACCTCTGGTGGCATTCCATAGTCCAGGCGCGCGAGGATGTGGTGGGGCTAGACACGGCGATCATCGCCCACCCGCAGACATGGGTTGCCTCCGGTCACGTGGCAAGCTTTGCCGACCCGATGGTCGATTGTAAAAAGTGCAAGAAGCGCTTTCGCGCCGACGATATCCCCTCAGGCGGCAAGTGTCCCGAGTGCGGCGGCGAATTAACCGATGTCCGCCAGTTCAACCTGATGTTCGAGACGTTTGTCGGCGCAGTGAAGGACGAGGCGGCCAAGGCATATCTGCGCCCCGAGACATGCCAATCGATCTTCACGCAATTTAAAAACGTCCAACTTACCAGCAGGATGAAGATCCCGTTCGGGATCGCGCAGATCGGCAAGGCCTTCCGCAACGAGATCACCCCGGGCAATTTCACGTTCCGGACCCGCGAGTTCGAGCAGATGGAAATAGAGTACTTCTGCCCGCCCGAGCAGGCCGACGCCATCTGGGAGCGCTGGGTCCAGGACCGCTTCGACTGGTACGTCAAGC
>JACPFG010000051.1:22853-29563 GCA_016183125.1 Deltaproteobacteria bacterium | reverse complement strand
AACGCTATCCCAAAGGGATACCTATCTATCCGGAACGCCGTCTCGCCGACCTGATCGGCGAGGAACGGATCGACGCCGTATATTTCTCCTACAGCGACGTGTCGCATACGCATGTCATGCAGCGTGCCGGAACGGTCCTAGCGGCTGGGGCCGACTTCCATCTATTAAGTCCGCGGCATACCAATATCAAGGTGGGGCGACCGGTAATCGCCGTTACCGCCGTGAGGACCGGCAGCGGGAAGAGCCAGACCGCTCGTAAGATCGTGCGGATGCTGAAGGAGCATGGCAAACAGGTGGTAGCCGTGCGCCATCCGATGCCGTACGGCGACCTGACGAAACAGATCCTGCAAAGATTCTCCAGTTATCAAGATCTGGATGCGCACAACTGTACTATAGAAGAGCGGGAGGAGTACGAGCCGTATCTAGACCTGGGGCTAGTGGTTTTTGCAGGGATCGATTATGCGCAGATTGCACGGGTGGTCGAGCAGGAAGCAGAGGTGGTCGTGTGGGATGGGGGAAATAACGATGTCCCCTTCTTTTTTACGGACCTTCATCTAACCGTGCTGGACCCGCTGCGCGCAGGTCACGAGCGACTCTATTATCCGGGTGAGGTCAATTTCTTGAAGGCCGATGTGTTGGTCATCAACAAATATCGGCAGGCCTCGCCAGACCAGTTGGGCCAGCTCAATCGTAGTATCAGCGCGCATAATCCGCGGGCGCAGATCATCCATGGCGATTCGCGTATCATCGTGGAGGACCCGGCCGGCATCCACGGCAAGAGGGTGCTAGCCATCGAAGATGGCCCCACGGTGACCCACGGTGAGATGGCCTTCGGCGCTGCCTTTGTTGCGGCCCAAGAGCATGGGGCAGCTACAATCGTCGATCCGCGGCCATATGCGGTCGGATCGATAAAAAAGGCCTTCCATGACTATCCGCATCTCTCGGCAGTGCTGCCGGCGCTCGGCTACTATCCGGAACAACTCAAAGAACTGGAGGCGACGATCAACGCCGTCCCCTGCGATCTCGTCCTGGTAGCCAGTCCAATCGATATCCGTCGGGTCATCACGATAACAAAACCGAGCCAGCGGGTGCGGTATGAGTTGGAAGAGATCGGCAAGCCTGATCTGGCCGATCTGTTGGCGCATTTCCTACGGTGAGCGTGGGGCTGCGTATGCCTCCGCACCGGCCCGATCGGGGAACGGTTTAACCCACGACTCTATGGTAGCCAGCACCGCAGCGGGGTCCCCATCGGCAACGGCCTTTGGGAACTTGAAACCGACCATCGTGGCCACACGCGATGGGAACCGCTCGCGGCGACCTGGGGGAACCACCGGTTCCGGCGAAAGCAATTTGAGATAGACGGTCTGACCGCTATATTCGATCCCTGTGACGGCCATCACCTGCCCACGCTTGAGAAACATATATGCCAGACCGCCTCGCGTTGTGATCGTATCGTCAGCAATGATTACGGGACGATAACTGTATTCCTGATTGGTGATGAACCAGTAGGCCTTATCGGCTGGCAGGCCATCCCGTTCGATAACTACAAAACCGCGCAGTTTGCCATGTTCCAACGGCTCCTGCGCAGTGAGCAGGCCACGATGCATCATGGCCGGGACAAAGCGGGCGACCAACTCTGCCCGCACCGTCTTGGCAAACCTCGCGTGCGCGGGGAGAGCCGCAGTTGCAGAGAATAGACATATCACGCAAGCTATCGCCCACCGCAGCAGCATAGATTAACGCCGTATCATCACTTGACCAACGATTGCAAGATAGTCAGATTCCTTCGATCGACAGCATCGGTCTTCCCCTTAGGCGTCTCCATCACCATCGGCACGGCACGCAGGCTCAAGTCCCGCATCAAGAGACGAAATCCCGACAACCCGATCGCGCCTTTGCCGATATGCTCATGGCGGTCGACTCGGCTGCCCAGTTCCCGTTTGGTGTCATTCAGATGCATTGTCCTAAGGGCCGCGCGCCCTACTATCCGGTCGAACGCCTCCCATGTTGATCGGTAAGCGCTGGCAGAGCGAAGATCATAGCCGGCCGCAAAGAGGTGCGCCGTATCGAGGCAGACACCAACCCTATCGCCGTATCGCACGCCGGCCAAGATATCCCGCAGATGCTCAAACCTATGCCCAAGGCTGGATCCCTGGCCCGCCGTACCTTCGACAGCTATGACCAGTTGGTCGCCTACCGTTTCTTCCAATAAGATGTTCAACCGCTCTGCAACGCGTCTAATCGCCATTGCCTCGCCTTCTCCCTTGTGGGCACCGGGATGTACTACCACGTATGGGATGTCTAAGGCCTGGGCGTTTTGCAGCTCCATCCGCATCGACTCCATGGAATGCTCTGTGATGGCAGGATCGGTTGAGGCCAGGTTCACAAGATAACCGACGTGCGACATGATACACCGAATAGGCGATGCGGCCCACGCCGTGCGAAAGGCATCGATCTCCTTTAGTGTAAGCGGCGGACCTAGCCATCTATTATTGTTCTTGGTGAATAGCTGAATGGCCGTGCAGCCGAGTTTCGCGCCTCGCCGAATGGCATTGGCCAGACCACCAGCCGCGGAACAGTGAAAACCGAGCAAGCGTTGAGAACCGGCCACGAAAATCATCTTAGACCGTTTTCCCGCTTGACGCATCTAAAAAAACCGATCATGGAGACTGGCATGACCGATCGTCTTTCGATCATTATCCCGGCACTTAATGAAGCCTCCGTGCTGGATAGGACCCTCAGCAGTTGCCAGATCGCCGCGCCTGGGGCAGAACTGCTCGTGGTCGATGGCGGCTCCACCGATGCCACACTTGCCATTGCATCGCGCCTTGCAGGCGTGCGCGTGCTGCGCGTCGCTTGTGCCTGTCGCGCCGTTCAGTGTAACGCAGGGGCCCGGGCTGCCACGGGATCTCTGTTCCTCTTTCTGCACGCCGATACCACCATAACCTCGGAGGGTGTGAGGGAGTTGTACGGCGCCTTGCAGCAACAATCTGTTGCTGGGGGCTGTTTTAGCTTCGCCTTGGCGGATGCGGGCGGGCGGTATCGCCTAACGGAGTGGGGAGCAAATTTCCGGTCCCGATGGCTGCGTCTCCCATTCGGCGACCAGGGGATCTTTTGCCGCAGCGATACCTTCACACATGTGGGCGGTTTCCCGGAGATCCCGTTGATGGACGACGTGGCCTTCATCGACCGCCTGCGCCGTTGCGGGCGTGTCGTTCTTCTGCGCGCTCCCGTACGGACCTCCGGCCGCCGCATCATGCAACACGGCATTATCAGATCTGCAATGCGCAATTACGCAATCGTCATGGCCTATCGCTGCGGCATCTCGCCGGTGCGGCTGGCGAGGTGGTATCGACAGGAGGGATCCCATGGAACTGCATGACCGCCTCGTCCTTCACGGCGCCTCATGGACCGGTTGGGTTGATGATGATCTCTGCTTCTTTCTAGATCCGGACGGCCCCAATTGGTGCGCAACCGACGCGCGAGGCGCCTCGCTGATGGGATGGATTAATGGGACGACACCATTTGGCGAACTTGTGCGGCGCTATCAGCAAGAAATGAATTGTGACGGCGCTCGGGCATGGCTTCATGTCCATGATTTCTGCCAACAGCTCATCCGGTTCCAGATGGTGTCGGCGCTACAGCGCGTCGTACCGCTGTATTGTGGACGTGCCGCGCATATGGCGCTAGGTCGACTTGACGAGTGCTGGTTTCATCTTAACGACGAGTGCAATCTGGCCTGCCGACATTGCCTGGTCAGCTCATCGCCAAAGGGGTCTGCTGGGCTGCCGCCTGAACAGATTTTAAAGCTGGCAGATGAGGCCCTGACTCTTGGAGCGGAGCGGTTCTATTTTACGGGTGGAGAGCCGTTTCTGCGGCTGGATCTGCCGGCGCTCCTCAAATATCTGGCCTTAGATCGCGGCGTCGAAGTCATCGTCCTGACCAACGCGTTGCTCCTGAATGCCGATCTGGTGGAGTCACTGCGCTCGCTTCCAAGAGAACGGTGTAAGTTCCAGATAAGCCTCGATGGGGCGACGGCGCAGACAAACGATAGTTTGAGGGGCAAGGGGACGTTCCACCGGATCCTAGAGGGGATCCGCACCATCGCGCGGGCCGGATTCGCCACTTCGATCACGGCGGTGGTCCTGCCGTCCAATCTGGCAGAGCTCCCGCAGCTTGCAGAACTCGCCCGCTCAGTGGGCGCTGAATCGCTTCATCTGATGTGGCCACATAGGCGCGGTCGCCTCCTCTCCAATGGACGCCCTCTCTATCCCGACACTGAGATCTTGCCGGAACTGATCGACGAGACCCGTCAGGCGACGCTAGATGCGGGCGTGTCACTGGACAATTGGGACTCTTTGGCGTTGCGCGTAAACGGTCTCCCATTCATAAAATACGACTTGGCGAATTCAGGATGGAACAGCCTATGTGTCGGACCAAACGGACGGGTCTATCCGGCACCGGCACTTGCCAATGATCCCGATTTCGATGCCGGCAGCGCCTTGCATGACGGCCTTGCACAGGTATGGCAATCTAGCCCCCTTCTCGATCGGCTACGCCGCACCTCCTTGACCGACATTCCCGCGGTGGTTGACGACCCCTTCCGCTTTTTGACCGGCGGCGGAGACCTGGATCACCTGTTAATTGCCAATAAACCCTCGCCGGCCCCACTTGTCCCGGACCCCTACTATCCAGTCTATGTATATATGGCAAAACGGATCATGGCTGATCTGGCTGTATGCGGACGCCGCATGCTAAACACCCGTTCTGGGTATAATCCACCGCCCGTCTATTGCGCTATGGGACAAGGGGCGCTTCCGGCGGGGGCGTTCACGGTATTGCCGGGACCGGAGACGATTACGCTCGGCACGCTCCATTCGAATTGCGTCCTCTCCTTCGATGTCGAGCGACCGCGCGCGGCAGTGCGCGAATTTTACGGCGCGGCCGCCGCGCAACCCAAGGCCGACCTCTGTTGCCCCGTCAAATACGATCCTGCCGAAACTGCCCATATCCCAGACGAGGTCCTACAACGTTTCTACGGTTGCGGATCTCCATCTACCATGGCCTCGCTTAGGCCTGGGGAGACATATTGCGACCTGGGCGCCGGGGGCGGGATCGACTGCTTTATCGCCGCAAAAAAGGTAGGGCCAGCAGGGCGTGTTATCGGCATCGACATGACCGAGCAGATGCTCGCTGTGGCGAACCGCAACAAACCTTTGGTGGCCGAACGATTGGGATTCGACTGCGTCGAGTTTCGACAGGGATTTCTAGAACGGATCCCCGTGGAAGACAATACGGTGGATTGCATTACCTCTAACTGCGTTATCAACCTCTCGCCTGACAAGCCTGCCGTTTTCCGCGAGATGTGGCGTCTTTGCCGGCAGCACGGCCGGATAGTGATCGCGGATATCGTATCTGAACGTCCGGTCCCGCCTGCCGTCAAGGCCAACGAACACCTATGGGGGGAATGTATCGCGGGGGCACTTACCGAGAGGGAGATCCTCTCCGAGCTCGAATCGGCTGGTTTTTACGGTCTGCAGATCCTGCGTAAGAGTTACTGGAAGTCGGTGGCTGAACACTCCTTCTTTTCCGTCACTATAAGAGGCTATAAATATGGCAAGGAACCGACTTGCCGTTTCATTGGCCAACGAGCGATCTACCTTGGTCCGGGAAAGGCCCTCGTGGACGAGGAGGGCCACCAATTTCCGCGCAATATTGCAATAGAGGTCTGCACCGACACAGCGGCCAAGCTACGCGCTGAACCGTATGCCGGCTCTTTTTTAGTCGTGGAGTCAGGCACGTCTATAGACCAGCCACCCTTCTCCTGTAACCCCGCCAAGGGCTGTTGTTAGCGGGTGTGTTTGCACCGGCCATTCTCATTTCGAGATGGGTCGGCATCCCCACACAGTTACGGGCAAGACCAATAACGCCATAACCAATTGAGATGTATAATTTTTTATTCTATTTCCCTTTGGCACGCTGCTTGCTTTCTTAACCATATGGAATGTCCCTCCAACGGCACATAGGTCTGCGGTGGATGGGGGTCGGTTTTTGCGCTGCCCTCTTCGGCTATGCTATAGCCTTTGGATGCGGTAGTGCCGCGCCTAGCGGCGGCGGCTCCACACCTGTGCCGATCGAACTCAGTTTCCCAAGCAGTTTGGCCATCGGTGTCTCCGAGTTCACCGCCAGCGCAAACCTTGCAGTCAAGAGCGTGCTTAGCGGTTCTACCGACGTGGCGAAGGCCCTTTCGCTTACTGAGGGGGTAAGCACGCATCTAGACAATGCCTTGGGGCTACTTAGCGGCGTTGCGATCTCCACCGGATCTAATCCCACGAGTTTTTCCGGGAAGAATGCGGCCGGCGACACTATCGAGGTCGACTTCACAAGCTTTGAGTTTGCGGCGCCGGCAGAGACGCTCGATCTCGACGTTAGCGAGGCCTGTTCCGGTCATGCGGGTGCCTATCCGATCTGTGTGCGCGTCACGATCGGAGGAAAGCGCCTGTTGGTCGGAAAATTCACCGCCCTCCCAGACAGCGGCAACCAAGGCGCAGGATGCCTGCGTACCCTGTCGGCAAACACCACAGGCACCACTGCCGCGACCCTGGCCGATGGCTCCGAATCGTATCAGCATACCGTCTGCTGGGATGTCAAGGATTCGGCCAACAAACAACGGGAGGACTTCCTCATCACAACTGCAGCCGACGCCAACG
>JACPFG010000051.1:19564-22830 GCA_016183125.1 Deltaproteobacteria bacterium | reverse complement strand
GGCATCTTGATCGGCAATCTCCACGAGACACTAAAAGACGTCAGCAATAAGGTGACCGTCAACATAAATGCATCGATCAGCAAGAGCGGTTCGGATGGATCGGTGGGTGCCGTCGTGCAGTTTGTCCGCGAGAGCAAAAAGGTCTACGCTCAAACACTTGTACTGATCGGCGTAGCTGGCTCGGCTTCCCATCTAAACGAATGCCTGGACACAGGCGGAGCGGCAACGACCGGGTGCGAAACTAGCACTGAAGAAGGGGTGAAGGTAGCCACGGCAGGCGACGTCGGATTTTCCACAACGACACTTCCAGGCAGCGCTGCCAGCACGTCTGACACCACGGCGCCTACAGCGCTCAGCATCAGCCCAACAGGGACCGAGACCCAAGAGCCGACGGCTACCGTGACGATCACATTCAGCGAGGCTATGGATCAGACGGCCAGCGCCGCAGCAGCCACGCTCACCTTTAACCCGCTGGTTCCTGCAACGGCGGCGTGGTCCGCCGACGGCACAACCCTGACACTCACACCTAGCACGGAGTTGCGCTTGGGCCGTGCGCACACAGTTACGATCGGGACGGGCGCAAAGGACGTCGCGGGCAACACCCTCGCTGCCGCTTCAACCGGAAGCCTCACGATACGCGAAGCGCTCAAAGCGACTCTTGTCTCCGGTACCGCCACCAATGATGTCCGTACGGACGGATCTCTGTCACTGGCAGTGGCGAGCAATGGGACGCTCCATGCGGCATGGGTTGAGGAATCGGCGAACGATCTGTACTATGGCCAATGCACCGGCAATTGCAATGTGCTAACGAATTGGACGTTCCTAGCAGTGGATACGGGCCTTGTGAACAATCCCAACACCGCTATCGGCGTGGATGGCAACGGCGCGGTTCACATCGTCTACGGAAGCGCACGAAACGGGCGGTACACCCGCTGTACCGGCACATGTGCCCAGGCTACCAACTGGAGTACACCGATTACGATTGTCGGCACAGCCAGCATATCGGTTGCGCCTGCCATTGTCATCGGCAGTGACAATGCCCTCCACGTCGCAGTCGCAGGGAGCAGCGCGGCGAGCGTATATGTGTACTGCCCGAATACGAGCGGGTGCAGCAGCGCGTCTAACTGGACTACAGTCACCGTGGATAGCAATACCAGCATCGGCACACATGTCGGCCTGGCCTTAGCGGGAAGCACCCTTATGATCGCGTACGAAGACACCGATCGCCAGCAGTTGCTAAGCGCTGCCTGCTCGAGTAGCTGCACCGATAGAGGCAATTGGAGCACCGGCATAATTGACACAGAGACAAATGTAGGGCGGCAACCGGTTGTGCGTGTCGACTCCACTAACCGATTTCACCTGATTCAGAAGGTGGTCGGCACGGCCGACGATTGGCGATACGGCACCTGTTCGGCAGCCAATGACTGTACGCGAAGCAGCAACTGGGTGTTTCTCACAGTGGCTACAACGGAGACAATCGGCTCCACTCCTAGCCTTGCCTTCGCAATCGACAACCGCAACGGCCTGCACGTTGTCGCGTTCAACAATTCCGGCGACACGAATGCGGGGCTCCTCTACTGGACCTGCGATAGCAATTGCACAGCGGCTGTCACTAATTGGCAAAAACAGGCGATCGCCACCGGCACAGCGGAAGGGACTACCAGCGCCATTGCCTTCGGCCAGCGGGATAAACTACAGATCCTCTACACTGCAACTGATGGCGGAACCGATACTACCGGCGATCTAAAAATAGCATATTGACTATTTAACATGGCAAACTCCTCGACACCCGCTGCTCCGAGCACCCAGGGCGCGGTCGTCACACCGGAGCGGACCTACTCGATCCTTCGACCATTAGGGGAAGGGGGCATGGGGCGCGTTTTGCTGGTCACCGATCCCGAACGGCCGGAACCGGTGGCGCTTAAACTGCTCCAGGTAAGCTTGATCTCCGAAACAAGGGTGACTGCCTTTAAGCGCGAGTTCTCCCTGCTGGCAGATCTTCATCACCCTCATGTCTGTCGTGTTTACGATTTCGGTTACGCGGCCTCTCACAATCAATATTTTTTCACTGCCGAACATATCGAGGGGGAAGATCTTTACCGGGCGATGCGACAGTCACCGCTCGACGCGCTCGAACGGGTGATCGTCCAGATTTTAAGCGCGCTCGACTGCATTCATAGCGCTGGACTGGTCCACTTCGACGTAAAGGGGGCAAATATCCTGGTAAGCCGCGCGGCCGGCCAGCCTCAGGCCGTACTCGTTGACTTCGGTGTGACCAGCCCGATGCATCAACCTCTCACCGAGATTGGCGGCACCTTGCGCTACATGGCCCCGGAGCTACTCTGGCCCAACCCGCCCATCGAACCGCGAATCGACCTCTATTCCCTTGGTGTCGTATGTTATCGCCTCTTCACCGGGATATATCCGAACGAAGTGCAGACGGTCGACGAGGCACGAGCCTGGCACGCCCACGAACAACCAGATTTTGCGGCCCTTCGGCGCAAGGGCCTCCCCGAGTATCTCTGTCAATTCACCAAACGGTTGCTCGCCACCAATCCAAACGATCGGTTCAGTTCGGCCGCAGTGGCCTTAAACTTTCTCACACTACATTCCGGCCATAAATATACCGAACTACCGCTGATCGAGCGGACCCAACTGGCGGAGGGGCCTTTGGTCGGGCGCGAGGGGATCCTCGCGACTCTTACCAATGCCTTGGATCGGGTGACGCAGCGTGAACGGAGCCGACTGTCCGACACTGAGGAGCACCCACAGGTCTATCTGATAGCCGGGCCACGCGGTTACGGTAAGAGCCGACTCCTCAAGGAATTCAAACATGTCGCCCAGCTCAAGGAATGCACTACATGGCTGCTAGATGCCGAATGGGAGGCAAGCATTATCCCCGAGAGGTTGCCTTCCGCAGTGACACAGCCGACCTGCTATCTTATCGACAATCTCGATCGGGCAACACCTGAGGCACAGCGGGTAGCCGGGGAACTCGCCGGGTTGCTATATGCCGGACAGCTGGCACATAGGGCCCCGCCGATCGTACTCGTCGGCACATACGCGCCCGAGGCAGGCCCCCCATTGAAAGGACCTGGGATTCCCACGTTGGAGCTGGCCCCTTTGAGCCGTGCCGAGGTCGAACATTATATCGCACAGCTGGTGGGGAGCCATCCAGATCAGCGGCAGTTCACGGAAGCTGTTTGGAACTTCTCTCGCGGAGTTCCACTTCCGATGGCAGAGGCTGCTCGCCGATGTGCCGAGGC
>JACPFG010000051.1:0-19557 GCA_016183125.1 Deltaproteobacteria bacterium | reverse complement strand
CTCGCCGATATGCCGAGGCCCCCGGCAAGATCCCGTCGACGATCGAGGAACTATACCGTGAACAGATCCGTGGGCTTGATCCCTTGGCCCGTCAATACCTGGAAGTACTTGCCATGCTAGATCGTCAGGTGTCGGAGGCAACGCTGGCGCAATTCGTCGGATCGATCGATCCGAAGGCCCTCAAGCATCTGATCGTGACCGGATTAGTGCGCCGCCTCCCGGACGAGGATCAGCTGATCCCAGCCACGGGAGCCTTGACGCAAACCATCGTGGCCGAACTGGCGCCCGCCAGGCGACAGGCACTGGCAGACCGGGTGGTGGAGTGGCTCCAGCAGGCGCCGACCTTTCGCGCCAGTGATGCGGCGCCATATGCGGCTGCGTTGTCCAATCACGGGCAAGCGATTCGACTGCTGGAGCAGGCTGCCAGTGAGGCGGAGGCGCGCGGGGAAGGAGAACGGGCGCTCGGACTGCTGGTTCAGTTGTTGGATAGGCTGGAAGCCGGCATTCCGGACGCAAAGTCTCTTGGAGTGCGCCGACGCATCGCCACACTCCGTCTCTATCAAGGACAATATCAGGCCTGCGAGGAGATGTTGCATCAGATTACCGCGCGGCGGGGCGCCCCGGAGCTGGAGGACCTGAAGCTGTTGGGGCTGGTCAAACGCGCCCAGCGCCGACCTGCCGAGGCGCGCGCCTTTTACGATCGGGCCTTGGCAACTCTTCCGGCGGACCCAAGCGATCCGACGTATCTCTACTTATGCAACGAGCGCTCCCAGACCTTCCTTGAAGAGGGTGCCGTGCAACAGGCGGCGGATCTCTATCAGCAGACGCACGCAGCAACGCGGAAACTGTCTGCGCAGAAACGCGGTCTCGTTCCTAATAACAACCTTGGCATGGCACTGGCACGTCTGGGCAAATATGACGAGGCGGTGCGGTTCTATCAAGAGAAACTGTCGCAATTCGGCGCACAGCAACGGCTTGCATCATCCATCCATGGGCAACTGGGCGCGGTACATCTCCAGGCGGGCCATACGGACGCGGCGCTGGCCGCCTTCACTCGGGCCTGGGAGTTGGCCATGGCGACCGGCGATCATCACAGCGCGCTGCCGCTGCTCGAAAATATGGTTACCCTATTGCAAAAAAAAGGGGCGTATTCGACGGCGTTGGGCCACGCCGAACGGAGTTTGCAGTTGCGCGCCGCCGGCGCCCCGGAGGTAGACGTCGCCCGTAGCCTGCTCACGGTCGCCACACTGTATCTGAACCTCGGCCTTCTCGATCTTGCTGCACGGTATCTGATCCAAGCGATGAGGCTCGCTCGCCGATGCGGGAAGTATTCATTGCTCGGGTGGACTCACATCACGTTCGGATATCTACACAAAGAGTGGGGCCGATTGATGGAGGCCTTAAATGATTTTGAGGAGACTATCGCTATCGGCGAGAGCCGGCAGGATTCCCATCTGATCCGCTGGGGATGCTACGGAGCGGTTGACCTAATGCTAGACAATGGTGAATTGGAAGAGGCCCTCCCCTACCTTCAACAGCTGGACGTCAAAATGACCGGCGACGCCGATCAGGAGTTTCAGATGAGACATGCCCTACTGACGGAAAAACTGGCCGTCATGAAACAACCGCATCCGGAGGAGGCGATCGAGGCGGCGCTGGAGAAATTAACAGATCAGTGTGCCACCAACAGCTGGCAGGATCTCCTCTGGGAGATCGAACACCTTCGCGGTGTTTATCACCATAAACGAGATGAAACGGAGGCGGCGCTTTTACACCTCCGTCGAAGCCAGGAAATTATAGAGACTATGGCAGCAAACCTAAGCGAGGAATACCGCACATCGTTTCTTGCCATCCGCTCACGCGCGCGCGTCCAGGCGGATCTGGACACCCTCACCCGAGCGCACCAGCGCGCCGCAGCGGTCACAAGCGGCAAGACGGCCACCTCCGTGACCGGGCCGCACGAACCTGGGAAGTGAACAATTATGAAGGGGACGTTCCACCAGGTCGTACTCAGCGATCGGGATATAGCGCTTCGTCTTTTCGGAACTCCGTGTCGCCCTCCTCGAGGCGGTCCTTCGTTCCCCGTTTTGGTTGCAGGGCTTCATCCACTTCCACAATGCGCAAAACGGTGCGACGGTTCATCGCCCGCCCTTCCACGGTCTCATTGGTGGCAATAGGGCGCGTCTCCCCATAGCCAATCCAAATCAACCGCTTTGCCTCGATGCCTTTCGCAACGAGATAGTCGGCCACGGCCTTCGCTCGGCTCTCGGACAACCGTTGATTGTACGCGTCGTCCGCACGTGAATCGGTGTGCCCCTCGATCTGCACCTTCCGCACCTCAGGATGATTTTGAAGGATGCGAACCACCTCATCCAACGTGGGATACGACTGCGGCATAATCTTGGCGCTCGCGGTATAAAAGTGAATCTTTTCTTTCAGACGAATGAACTGCGGGGCCGGCGATTCCGCCTTAACCGGTCGTTCGACTGGCTGACATATGTTGTCCATGCCATGGACATAGGTGATACCAACCAAAGCACGGAAATCCGACGTGCTATAGCCGGCGGTCAGCCCGGCACCCCCACCGACGTGCGCAATAACAGGGCGATGCCCAATACACTTTTTCTGAGCCACCACGAGCACTTCCACCGGTGTGGTACCATGCTCGTGAAAAAACGCCTCATACCGCGTAGATCCATACACCTCCGCCGTGATCTCCGTGCGCCATCGCGGAATCAACGGGCGATGAAAACCGATCCCGTAAAGGAACTCGTGCGAGAAGGTGAGATCCACGATCGCCTCTCGTACATGTCGCAGCCGGGTCCCCAGATTGAGGTAGAGGCGATTTTTTCTCCACTGCCAATCTCCGGCAATCCATCCCCCTCCTGTCACAGACTGGTCGCCGAAATGAATGGACTCACGCCCAGTAGGAACCGTGAGATACGGCACGATCGCTAGGCCCACATGGGACGGCGTTGTGTCCGCGTCGAGGATCCGCACCTTGCCGTTCAACCACAAATCCCCAATGTCCCCCCCACCTGTATCCCGCGAAGGGACAATCGTTGGCGCGACATTATGATACAAATTGACGGGAAGACCAATGCTGATATTGAGTCGTGGATTGGCTCCCAACGTAAAGACAAAATCGCTCGTCAAAAACGCATCCACGATCCCTTGCTGACGCCGACTCCCGGCACTCACGGTCGCAATCTCAAACGGCTGGCGATCGAAGTTGAAATGCACACCGTATGCCGTTGCGTCCGGAGGTAAAAGATCGGATGTAAACAGGTGAAAACCCCGCACAGCGCCGGTCGATGGGCGCAGTGACTGCGTGTTGACCGCCCACACGGAAGCGGAGACGCAAAACCATCCCAGCATAATGCCACTGCCAATACAATAGGCGAATCTCATCGCCGCACCCTCCTACGGAGGAGGGCAAGCCAACCGATCCCAAAGCACACCGCCCAAAAATCGTGCCATGCCATCGGCATTCCTGTGGGCATTACTCGGCAGGAGGAAAAGGGAAGGCCGCCCCCTTGCGCGGATACGGTTTCACAGGACGCCGCCGACACGTCGCGGTTGCTGCGGTAGACCACACCATCGCTGATTCCATCGCCACGGCTATCCACCTTGAGCGGATCGGTCTTCGTGCTATTCACTTCGGTGCCATCGCAGAGACAGTCTCCATCCGTATCGCACAGATTGGGGTCAGATCCATAGGTGCACAGCTCATCAAAATCGGTGATGCCGTCCTTGTCCGAGTCCAACTGGTTGCTATTAATCGTCACGACAACAACCGTTGTGGACTCCGCGGATGCGAGAAAGGCAGATGTATCCAGGAATGTGAGATTCCCCTGGCTAGTGCCGTCGGTATTAAAATTGCCCCATGCGCGCGCATTGGTATTTGCCACCGCCGCGCTACTATAACTCCCAGCGGCGATCCCCTCTGCGCCCGAGGTAACGGGCGGAGTTTCGCCACCGGGCATCGTTACCGCATCACCCTCATTGCCTCCATTGAGCGTTCCATAAACATCCGTGTCATTCCAAAACATCTTAAGGCCCGTACGGGTAAGGGAGGCATCGAGAGCAAAGAGCCGCAAACCCTGATAACTAGTCTCAATATCCCCGCCAACGTAATGATAGTCGCCGACGGAGAGCGTCAGCCGACAATTATATGTTCCATCGCGGACGAAGCTCCCCTTATTATCTTTTCCATCCCATGTAGCGGTGTTAGCACCTGTTGTGGCCGCCCCGCGCAGAGAGACATCATTATCGCTCGAAGGGTCAAACACGCCATCCTTGTTCACATCGCAGATGACGACATAGCGACCACGCACATTCGACGTGAAGGTAAAGTTGCCGGTTGTCGAGCCGGGGACCACACCATTACAATCCGTGTCGGCAGTCGCCTTGCCGCTCTGATCCAACCCCTGAAAGAGAAACGCTTCAATTGTCGGTTGTACAACGGAATAGGTGGCATTGGACGGGGGATTGAGATAAATTTCGAACTTTGGTGTAACGACATTGCCAACCTGTCGCACACTCCGGCCCGCACTCGCCCCATCTACGCCGCTATCATTAGCGACGATCTGATAAATAAACCCTGCCACCCCCTCCAGCTTGAGCTCGACGACCCCCGTATGATCGGCATCGCCGCCGTCAACGATCGCATAAAAGCTGGCATTCGAGGCATTGGCCTGCGCAAATGAGGAGGCGTCAAACACCCACCGTGTCGAGTGCAACCGCCCCGCAGGCGTGGCTGGTGCCGGACTCACCGTCACATCATAGTTGGATAAGATGTCTCCAGTACTCACCGACGTCATGCGAATGGTGTATGCCCCATTCACCCCCGTCAGCGGTGTGATCGTGCTTCCCGATACAAAGGTGCCAAGCGAGGCGCCATTGGGTGCCGTAACGGTAATGGAGACATTGGTATTCGGGTTCGTTGAAGAATCCGCCGCGGTGACCCCCGTCCAGGTAAACGTCTCTCGCGAGGCATCGAGGATATCCACTGTAAGGACCGTTCCGGCGAACAACCGTTGCGTCGTGCCGGCCTGGGTCCGCCCCTCGGCGCAGAGAAACACCGGCCTGAAGCAGAAACCGGTCCATAGAATGCAAAGCACACGCACGGCCCAGCGCATCATAAGGGGCGGTGTCTGTAGCAAATCACAATGGAAAAGTCTTTACTAAAATCGTGGCGGCTGATCTTTTGGCTTCGAGCCGCCGAAACTGGGCGGCTGGTCCGTGGATTCCTTTTGGCATGCGCTACTGCACCCATCGCCTCCGCTCGTGTTGCCATCGTCGCACTGTTCACTAAGCAATGTCTGGATAATACCGTCACCGCAGTACTCTTTCTTGCACACGGCCGTGCATCCATCGCCACTCGTTTGATTCCCGTCATCGCAAGCTTCTCCGAGGCTCGGCTGCACCGTCCCATCTCCACAAAATTCTATCCGACATGACACCGTACACCCATCCCCGCTCACGCCATTGCCATCGTCACATTGCTCGGCGCCTGCATTATTGACCGCCCCGTCCCCGCAATACTCTGTCCGGCACGCGGCCGTGCACCCATCCCCGCTCAGCGTGTTCCCATCGTCACAGGCCTCGGTGCCCCCATTGTTCACGACGCCATCGCCGCAGCGCTCCTGGATGCATGCGGCAGTGCATCCATCTCCGTTCACGCCATTTCCATCGTCACATTGCTCGGTACCCGCATTGTTGAGTACCCCATCCCCACAATACTCCGTCCGGCACACGGCGGTACACCCATCCCCGCTCAGCGTATTCCCATCGTCACAGGCCTCGGCGCCCAACCAGATGATCCCATCGCCACAACGCGCCTCCTGGCAGCTGTTTGTGCATGTGTCGGTATTGATGTTATTCCCATCATCGCAGACCTCTCCTAAGGATGGCTGCACAACACCATCACCGCAATATTCCCGATCACACCCTGTCGTACACCCATCTCCGCTCACGCCATTCCCATCGTCGCATTGCTCCGCGCCCGCATTATTGATCGCCCCATCCCCGCAATACTCCGTTCGGCATGTGGCAGTGCATCCATCCGCGCTTACTCCATTTCCATCATCGCACTGCTCACCAAGGGTCGGCTGGGGGACCCCATCGCCGCAATATTCCACTGTGCATGACGCAGTACACCCATCCCCATTCACATATCCACCATCGTCGCACTCCTCGGCCGTATCGAGAACGGCATCGCCGCAAAATGGCTTCACGCACAGGACGCGACAGGCATCCGGCGCGCCGTTGCTATTCGCCTCCCCATTATCGCACTCCTCTTCAGGGTCGAGGATCCCATCCCCACAGCGCGCACAATGAACGGGTTCTGGCGGTACACATTCAGCCGGAAGTCCTGTCTCCTTCCATGGGGGATCTCCAAAATGGCCAACCATTGCAAATTGTACAATCTGGCATAGGCCCCACCATTGACCGACAAAAAGATCAACGGAACACGACGTGTGAATAGAGCAGATCTCCGTCGTTCCCCCCTTGCCGCTCCCCTTTTTCCCCTGTCCGGCACCGCCGGGCTTGCTGGTTTGGAGGAGGACCTTGACCTCGGGAAAGTACGCCGGATCAATGTGATAGACGCCGTTGGCATTCGGCACGATTGGCGGCGATACGATATCGCCGGAAGGGGTCGCCGGATCGTGATGTCCAGATCGAGGACCTTGCAATATGGACAGCTTGACGGATCCCATGTCGGGGGTTCGACGCACTGTTCTTTATCGTCATCCTTCGGCGGCGGGATGCACTCTTCTCCAATCGCGTCGCCGTGTTTCAGATGCTTGTGCCATTGGACGGAGTTTTCATCCACGCAAATTATTTGCACGTTTTCCGGATTTCCCGGCGGAAGGTGACAAATCGCGATCTTATGGTCGTCGCAGATGCCTTTCCGACCGCTTGATTCGGTGCGTTGCGATTGCTCGCTGTCAGACCCATTGCTGTCAGATTCCTTCTTGTCGGCAGCGTTATCGGGAGGCGAATGCCCGCTGTCACTCTGCTTGTGGTCGGCACCGTTACTCGCCGGCGTGGGCTCGGTGTCCGAGGGCACGACAATGAAGCTTAATCCTCCGATAAATTTCACTTCGCCAAGATCAATCACCTCTTCTGTGTCTTCTCCGAATGCAATTAAGGCGCTCCCGTTCACCATCAGCACGGCCACAAAGGCATCATCTTTGTGAAAACTGATAACGCAGCTCTCCTCGCGGGGAACCTCTAGTGCAAAATGACAATCCATCAAGACGCTCGTGACATATTCTTCTCCGTCCGGTGTTGTACAGATCACCGTGTCCGCGGTGCAACCGTCAGACGAAACCTGCTTGACCGAAGTTGCGGACCTAGCAAGCGAAGGAACGATACCCCTGATTATTCGCGTATTGATGGCCGTAACGGGGGACTGGGTTCCGGATCCTCCATCATCAGTGCCCTGCGCGCTCTTTTCGTTAAGATCTCCATTTGGCCCGGCACTGCCACATCCTGTGCTCAGCAGGATGAGCAGCAACCACAGCAGGTTCCGACAATCACCCACATCTCCCCCACGGTAGGGTGGCCATTACACTTCCAACCTTTCTATCCGTATTGCCTACTGTATTTTACTGGGTACAATGTCAATCCACAAGCTGATAATCGTCATATAACATTAAAAGTTATGTGGGTAATATTTTACCCTACAGCAGCTTCCCCTAGGAAAGCGCACACCCACTGAGTGATGACCTACAGGGGGACATTTTTTCTTGGCATTTAGCCGCTTAATCTCTATAGCACCGCTATGCGTTATCTGGCAGTCCTGTGCGCACTTGCATCTATCGGCTGGCTATCGGATTGCCGCAACCAGACGCCTGCGCCGGCAGCGGCACCGACCAAACCGGATATCGTAGAAGTCATGATGGCGCTAGATATCGATTCTAAGACACTTAAACCCAAGGGCGGCGGCACGGTCTTTCCGCTTTCCGTCATGAATCGGCAGAAAAAGGTCAAGGTGGCGTTACACTTCACCGGCCTGCGTGGTGGGGAAACCCTTACACTTACAGTAGTAGATCCTACCGGCACCGAATCGGCGCCGATCGTGCAACAGTACGGGCCGGAGGAACGTGGGGAATTCGTTGCAACCGCTTACTTCGAGGCCGACAGGTGGCGGCCGGGGCCGCACGAATTGCGCGTGAATTTAAACGACCAGAGCTTTGCCATCTATCCGTTCTTAATTGACCCACGTAGGTAGCAATGAACCGACTGATCCTCTTCGCCAAATATCCAACGCCCGGGCATGTAAAATCGCGGCTGGCTGCCGCCATCGGCGCCGAAAGGGCAGCTGTCTTATATAAGGAAATGGTGGAGACCGTCGTCTGCCGAACCGACCCCGCAACCGATTGCGCCGGCTACGAACGGACTCTCTGCTTCGATCCGCCCAACCGCGCCGCTGACTTCAAACGCTGGCTGCCGCAGATTCACGATCAGCGTCCCCAAGGCTCTGGGGATCTAGGTCGACGTATGTGCTCGGCCCTTCAAGAGTGTTTTACGGACAACAGCCGTCTGTGCATTATCGGTACAGATTGTGTTGAGCTATACTCATCGGTAATTCGACAGGCCTTCGATCAACTCGATGCCCATGACCTAGTCATCGGCCCAGCAACTGATGGGGGATACTATCTGCTCGGAATGAACCATCTGATTCCCGAACTGTTTGAAGGGATCGCTTGGAGTACTGACCTAGTGTTTGCACAAACGATTGCAGCGGCAGAACACTTACAGTTGCAAGTGGCCGTGTTACAAACCCTGACCGATATTGACACGATTCGCGATTTCGAGAAGGTCGTGGCTAATGATTAAACTTTTGATCTTGATCCTAGTCCTGGCCGCCGGCCTCTACCTCTTCACCTGGGGTCCACTGAAACCGTATGCCTCGCCGCAGTCGCTGCTAGAACTCCTTAATTCGGCCCGCGAGCAATGGTGGCTGCCGCCGATTTTCATTGCGGCCTATGCCACCTCTGGCCTCATCGCCTTTCCCGGATCTGTTGCCACACTGGTCGGCGGCGTCCTCTTCGGCGTCCTCTGGGGGAGCCTCTTTAACTGGATTGCGGCCAATCTTAGCGCATTGCTTGGGTTTCTAGCCGCCAGATATCTTGGCCGCAATTTCGCGATAAAACTAGCACGAGGAAGGCTTGCGCGGCTTGACGAATCTGTAGGCCGCCACGGCTTCCGCACGATCTTGTATCTGCGCCTTATCCCCCTCTTCCCCTTCAACGCTATCAATATCGCCGCCGGGCTTGCTACTATCCGATGGCGCGATTACCTGATCGCCACGGCAATCGGAATCCTCCCAGGCTGTGTCATCTATACTTACTTTGCCTCCGCCCTTATTTCCGGCTCGCTTAAGGCCAGGCATGAGAGTTATATTAACTTGGCAATCGCCTCCGGCCTGCTGGTGGCCCTCTCGCTAGTGCCAATCTTGGTTAAGCATGGGCGACAAAAAAACTAAAAAACCCCTTGTGTTCTCCTAAGCCCTGGGATAGCCTTCTTCAAGTAGTTAGGTTGCCCTTGAGCACGGTGCTTGGGGGCGTGTTAAATTGCAGGAAAGGTAGTGAGTCCCAGCCAAGTAGACGCCCGTAGGGAAACACCCCACAAGCGGATACACGGTACCGATGGCGGACAGCTACGCACACCTGCTCAGCAAAGGAGTAGCATCATGGCAGAACGGAAACGCGGGACGGTCAAGTGGTTCAATGACCAGAAGGGATATGGTTTTATCACGCCGGAAGACGGCGGGGCCGATCTCTTCGTCCACTTCAGCGCCATCCAGGGGGACGGATTCAAGACCCTCTCGGAAGGGCAGACCGTGGAATACACCCCTTCGCAAGGTCCGAAGGGTCCGCAGGCCACGGAAGTGACGAAAGCGTAAATCGCCTCTTGTCGCTAGCCTTGAAACCCCGTCTTCTCCTGCTTCGGCTTGGGAGGGCGGGGTTTTTTCTGTACAAGCCGACTAACACCCGATAGAAAAATACTAATGAATTGGCATGATTTTGCCACCATCGGGACGCTGGCCCTCCTCGAGGGGCTCTTGAGTGCGGATAATGCGCTGGTCCTTGCCGTCCTCGTCCAACACCTCCCCCCCCATCAACGCAAAAGAGCCCTGCGGTACGGCATTTGGGGCGCCTTCGGATTTCGGATCATTTGTGTCCTTCTCGCCACGTATTTAATTCAGGCCTGGTACTTTAAGGCGGGCGGTGCCCTCTATCTCCTCTTTATTGCCATCAAACACCTCCTCCCCGGCACCGATCACGCTGCGGAGGCCAAGCGCGTGAAAGGTTACGGCTTCTGGCAGACAGTGGTCGTTGTCGAACTGACCGACATCGTCTTTTCGGTCGATTCGATCATAGCAGCGGTGGCCATGTCGTCAAAACTATGGGTAGTCTACTTCGGCGGAGTAGTCGGAATTATCGCTATGCGATTTGTCGCCGGGGTCTTTCTTCAACTGCTTGAGCGCTTCCCCGGCCTGGAACGCGGGGCGTACCTCCTGGTCGGATGGATCGGACTGAAACTTGCGGTCGAATCGTGGGAGGAGGTCGCCCTGCTCTTCGGTCCGAGCTGGGGATGGAGCAGTGAAAAAATCTCCTTCTGGTCGTGGCATCTCGATCCGGCCCTATTTTGGTTAGTCATGGCGGTGATCTTCTTCGGGTCGATGCTTTGGCGGCGGCGTCGATCTCAATAATTTTCTGTTTGACATGGCGGACAGTGGTTAGGTATAGCTAACGCACAATGGTAGATGTATGGAAAGAATTCGAGGCCAATGAGCTGACCCACAGCATGGCTCATTACCTTATGGCCCTGCGGGACCTGATAGCGGAACAGGGCTATGCGCGAGTTACCGATATAGCGCGCAAGCTCAATATCGCACGATCGAGCGCCTCCATCGCGTTGCGAACGCTGATCGACAAGGGTTTTATCAAGGAAGATGCCAATAAATTCCTGCGACTGACGGAGAAGGGCCAGCAGGTCGCTGCCGAGATTATCGGGAAGAAGATGGTCCTGCGCCGCTTCCTGGAAGACATACTCCACGTGAAACCGCATCAGGCAGAGGTCGATACCTGCAAGATCGAGCACCTCATCAGTTCCGAGACGGGGGCAAAGCTGTTAAGTTTTCTGAAATTCATGATGTCCGATAAAGAAATTGTCCAACGCCTCCTCAAGGCCTTCTGGAGCCAGCACGAGATCTGCGAGGGTGTGGGCAAGTGCCCCATCTGCTTTGACACCTGCTTGAAAGAGCTAATGCCGCTCGAATTTCCGAAGCTGGCAACGGGTTAACGCGGCAAAAAATTTTTGCCTAGGGATTTAGCTATGCCTTATACCAAGTTGGATATCGAAAATACGGCATCCCCACCGGCAAGAGACCCAACATATCAAGAGTGCGAGTCTGCAGCCAGTATCTGGTTTTCCGCAAGCCTCTCTCCACGCATGTCCGCAAGCTGCGAAGCGTTCTATCCTGACGAATTTGTCGCGGAGGTCACCTCTTACGGTCGCCTCAGTCATAACAGCGTCAACGTCTACTCGGTCGAGTTCACCTGGTCCGCGCTCTGGCGGCGGTTTTGGGCCGGGGTACTCCCGTAACTGCTGCGCCATCGCACGCACGCAATAACTCTTCCATCCGGCGGCGGATGTCGTCCCGCACGCTGAGGAATTGCCTCCGGATCGTCTCGCGGTCACCGGCAGTTCCGACGGGATCGGGAATGGGCCAATGGATTCGCTTGGCGGTCGTAGGCACCACCGGACAATTCACCTCGGCCTGCCCGCAAACTGTGACCACCACATCCATTCGCTTTAGCAACGCCGCATCAAGCGCCTTGGATGTTTGCCCGCTGATATCTATCCCCGCTTCCCCCATCGCCTCAATCGCCATTGGGTTCACATAGCCTGCCGGATGCGTGCCCGCGCTGAATGACTCCACCCTATCCCCACCCAAGTGGCGCGCCCATCCTTCGGCCATTTGACTCCGACAGGAATTGCCCGTGCATACAAAGAGGATACGTAACGGTTTCGACATGGCGGATTTTCGTAGCATAGACGTCCTGATTTTGCGATATAAATTGTCACTATGCGAAGGGGCATCTTCTGTTGCGTCGCCTTCTGGTCCTGGTTATTTGTGGGGCAAATGCCGGTCGCAACGGCCCTTCACCCGGCTGAGCCCTCAAATAGATCGATCCTCGACATGCCGCAGTTGCTCCACAACGCCCGGTATCGCTTTCTCCCCCTACCGATCGTCGCCACCGATCCGGCGGAGGGGCAGACCTACGGCGTACTGCCGGTGCTCATCGCGTTGGATAACGATGAGGCCATCGTAAGCGTCTTCGCGGCGGCATCGACCTATAACACGATCACACGCACAGGGGGATTTGGCAACTGGCTGCTGACCCCTTCTTCAGACGAGGAACTTAGACTCTTCGGCGGCGCGGCAACCCACGCCTACCGCGAGGCATCGGCCGATTATATCAATCGCCGGTGGCTGTGCGGGCATCTCAATTGGGCCGCGCATTTTCTATATATCAAGGATCCGTTCGAACGCTTTTTCGGCTTTGGCCCGCGGACGGAGGAAGATAGCGGATCTAATTTTACGTCGGCGCTGCGGCGCGGGTCGAGCACTCTCAGCTACGAATTTATCCCCCACTTGGCGGCGACCGGGTCGGTGGATTATACAAGAGTGACACTGCTCCCACATGCTATAACAACTCTGCCTGACACGCTGACTACTTACGGGACGCTCCCGGAGGTCGTCCCTTCAAACCAGATTCTATATCAGGCCGGGCTCCGATGGGATTCGCGCGACAGCGAATTCTTCCCAACGCACGGCCTTCACGCCAGCATAATGGGCCTCTTTTCCCACGCCGCCGAGGGACCTGCCGCATCGTTTGCAGGTTACAATGCACGGATGAAATTCGCCTGGCAGCCCCATCCGCGATGGACGACCGTTGGCGCCCTCCGGTTGCAGCAACTGTTCGGCGCTTATATTCCCTTCTATCATCAGTCGTCTCTCGGAGGAGAGAGCGAGCTGCGCGGATTTGTCACCCGCCGTTTCACCGACCGTCATGCCGTTTCGCTTGCGCTGGAAGAACGGATCCTCGTCAAGGAATGGTCTATGATGGGGACCACGGTAGCCTTCTCTATCGATCCGTTTTTCAACATGGGACAGGTGTTTGGCCATTTAAGCAACCTGCGCCCTGCCAACCTAGAACCGGCAGGCGGGCTCGGATTCCGGATGCGCGCTAATCCCACGGTGCTTGGCCGTGTCGATCTGGCGTATAGCCGCGACGGGGTCGCTGTTTACACCACACTCGATTATCCCTTCTGACGGCGTCAATTTTTCAACACGGTTAATCGGATCTTCTCAATTTGAAATGGGAAATACAACATAACTTATTGAAATATAGTGTATTCTTACGAATACAAACGGCACGATTCTTGCTTATGTCGTATTCTTAGGAACATGCGAATATATCGCCTCATCTGGCTGACGAGTCTCGCTGTTGCCTCGCTCTGGTTTCCCGCCCAGCTCTGGGCCACCGATAGCGACGGTGACGGCCTCTGTGACCCGCTTACAACTAGCACGTTTTATGCCCACTGCTTCGGCGAGGACAATTGTCGGTCTATTCCCAACCCAAACCAATACAACCATGACGGTGACAACCTAGGGGACGCCTGCGACAGCGATGATGATAACGATGGAGTTCCCGATGCGCAGGACAATTGTGTCATCCGCTCGAATCCGGACCAATCTGACAACGACAAGGACGGCAAGGGCGATCTCTGCGATTCGGACGATGATAATGACGGCATCTACGATACGAAGGATAATTGCCCCCTAATCGCCAATCCGGATCAACTAGATACCGATAATGATGGGAAGGGAGCCGCGTGTGACGCCGAGGCGCCCAAGGTCGTGACACCGCCACCGCTCGACACCGATGGCGACGGCATCGCGGATACGGATGATCCGGACGATGATGACGATGGGATCTTCGACACCAGCGATAATAGCCCGCTGGTCGCGAATCCCGATCAGGCCAACAGCGATCAGGGATATTTTGTCGGGAAGACCGTCGGTGGGCAATTCTCTCCCATGTATGCTATAGAGGCCGTTGCCGTAGATCCGACCACGGGCGAGTATCTCATCACGGAGACCGGACAGCAGGGATTCGGTTGCCTCAATCGCATCCACCGCTACTCCGCGGAGGGGAAGTATATCGGGATGTTCGAAACCGGTGGCTGCGGATCGAATTCTGGTCCGTTCTACGGACCAACCGGAATTGCGGTAGACTCCAAGGGGAATGTGCATACGGCGCAGGCCGGCGGACACCGCGTCGTCACAACGGACGGCAACGGCAAATACCTGCGGAGCCTCTGCGGCGGCCAGGTTATCACCGATGTCGCTAATGCCGGGAAGACCTGTCCTTACTCCAAGGCCATCGGCGCATTTGGACTGGCCAACGGCATGAGCGATGGCGGGTTTGGGAACGGCGTGCGGTATCTTGCCGTAGGCGTCCAGAATGGCCAGGAGTTGGTGTTCGTGGCGGACTGGGCGAACGATAGGATCCAGGCCTTCGATCCGGCCACGGGCGCATTTCAATTCGGTTACTGCGACAAATGCGTAGGGGGGACATGCGCACCGATGAAATTTACAGCCGCAAACGTCGCCGCGTGCAGCAGCGACTCGACAATGGTAAGACATTTAAGCATGCCTATCGGGATCGCCGTGGACGCCGATGGCCTAGTCTATGTTACTAGTTCCTGCGAGAAAACGATCGTTGCTTGCACGGGCACGCCGAAACCGCGCGTAGTAGTGTTGAACGCCGACGGATCGCTCCATCACAGCTTCTACTTTACGCCGCAGAATGCCGCGTTGCAGGCCTACCCGATCGCCGTAGATGCGTACCACGCCATCTACGTGGCGGAACCGAAGGCCACCGCCGGTCAGCACTTTGTCACCAAATTTGACAACATGGGTAAGGTGCTGGCCACATTTGCCGAGGCAAAGACCGGTGGCACAGATGGGCTATTCGAGCCGTTCGCGGGCGGCACCCATAAGGTGGGCACCCGTGGATTGGCGGTGGCACTTGCGGGGAACCGGCTGGCTATCCCCGACCCGGGAAATGCCCGAGTTGAATTTAGCACGATCGATCACCTGGGCGATCTGACGGATCCGTGCCCGGCTACCTCCGACCCGCAGGAGCCTTTCGCATGCGATCCCCAATATTCGCTCGCCGCCTGGCTGGTCACAGCAGGGGCTACTCCGATGCTGGCTTGTAAAAAGGGGGCGCCAGCAGGTGAAGATTCCAGCTGTATCGAGGTGACGCTTAAGTGGGGCAATGAAGTCGAACCTGCCGACGAACAAAACCTTGTAGTCTGGCGCAACAAGACCATTGCCACCTGCTTGCTGAAGGACGAAGGGTTCAATCCGAAGACGGGTGAGGAAAAGGGTGGATGTGCCCCCCTACTCGACCCCAACGGGGTTTGGGGTTTTCCAATACTACCGCTGAGTGGATCGGATCTCGATCCGAACAATGACTTCCTCTTGAGGGTAGATGGGCTTGGCGAGTTTACCCTCGTTAAGTAAAAACATACTTTATTTCATATAGTTACGTTTCCACACGCAACTTTTCTCGATTTCTGCCGATCCATGTGGTAGCGAGCGAACATTCTTATGGAACGGTGTACAGTTATCGGCATCCTTCTCCTCCTGTTGTCGGCAACCAGCCCTATGGGTTGTGGCGGCCATACCGACGCCGACACCTCCCCCGATAACGGTCCTGCACAAGGTAGCATCTCTAACCCTACGGGTAGTGGAACGGACGATGGGACAGTGGATGAATCTACAGCGACAGGCAATATCGCTGGCAATCCTGAGGTTAAACCAATCATCGTGCCCGAGGAGACATCTCCCCCTCCGGCGGGAGCAGAAGTAGATCCCATTGCAGATGTTGACGCGATTCCACCGCCGACGATCGAGGAGGAACCGGGGATCGATCCCCAGCCTAGTAATCAGCTGCCAGATAGCGACGGCGACGGTGTGCCAAACGCGACGGATAATTGCCGGATGGATCCGAATCCGGATCAACTAAATAGCGATTCCCTCGACGATGGCGGCGATCTGTGCGATCCATGCCCAGCAACGATCAATCCGCCGGCCGAGGGTGCATGCGACCCGGCGATGACTGCGGCTACACTCTGCGGCGAAGAGGGATGCACGTTGATGATTGATGGTCATGTTGCGCTGCGCATACCCAAGCAAGCGCTAAGCCAACCGACCACGGTTTCGATCACGCAAAAACCGACCAATGACCAGAGCAAAGGAACCTTTCGGCTGGGCGATTTCAATGATCTGATAACAATCTCGGCCTGGCTCTTTCGCCCGATCGGGTTGACGTTTGCGCCGTGTGCCAAGAGCGATCCCTCGTGGGACCATTCGGGATGCGCCGAAGGCCGAATCTCCTGGCCGGATGCGGATAAGAACGGCTGTGTCGACGGTTCGGTCGCCATCGAGGGTTCATGCGGGGAACGGGGTCACTACGAGCTGTTTGAACTCAACTTACGGGTCTACAAGAATGACGCGCCATACACGTGCCATTGTATCTCCGAATCGAAAGACGATATTGGCGGCTGCCCCGACTTCCCCGCTCCGAACGGCAATATGTGCAGCGACTCTCCGTACAATATCTGGGATCCCGTCTTGGCGAACACCTTCATCTTCGTTATCGATCAATTTTAGGCGATCGGCCGCAAATTTCTGCGCTACCGGCGGCAAGCCGGTACGCGTTGCTAACAGTGCGTGCATAATCTCATTGCCTCCACCCGGTTGGCGTGGTAGCGCCCATACAGTATGGGAGTGGGGAGTGTCCATCCTGTGAATTTCCATGTGCCCTCCGGCAGTGTCACTCTCCGAGTAGATGGACAAACTCAAGGCCCGCCCGCTTCCACAGCTGCGCCGGTGACCCCACCGGTTAATAACCTCTTCGCTCGTGCGCGCGAACGCCTAAAACAACTGAGTCATGGGTTCGGTGCGACCGCAGCATCTCCTGCCAACAAGGACATTCCTCCAGCAACGGAATGTCTTGGAAGACCAAAACCAGAAGGGGTTTCCAGTGCTGTGCGGTGGACTGCTTGGCTCCTGAAGAGAAGTCTAATCATGGACGTTAAAGGTCCGTTCCCTTCCTGGTGGTGGAAAAAAGGTAGTTATAGAGAACCATGGCCCGTCGGAAAGGTGGAACTGAACAATGACGGATTGCCTGACTCCCTACGCAGGGGAAAAGAAGGACTGTATAGCCCAGACATCAGCGGGACGGAAAGTTGTCCGGAGCGCGATTTTTGCTCGGCGTGGGGTGCCAACGATGCATCGGTCAGCAGCACGGAGCCGATCGTTCATTGGAACTTCCTCGCGGCTAATGCGCACACCGTGTACTACAATACGACACGAACAGGTGGTTATCGCGCAGGTGAGCGCGTGGTATTTCAGGAAGGGGGGCAGGCGGTGGAATGGCTCATCACGGGATTCGAGATCGCGACGCAAGGCCCGTGTTTTCTTGGGCCCGTCCGCGCGATGCTGTCCATGGCGGATGCGCCGCCGGGTCCATCGTTTAACCCCTGTGAACGGATCATCTCGATTGATGCCCTCCCACCGACGCCATTGGCGAACTCCCACGCGCGCCACCTAGCGGCGTATCCGCCCAGCGAGGGGTCAGGCGGGGGGCCCCGCTACGGCGTCCCCTAACGGCTGCGCTACCGGCGGGAAGCCGGTTTGTGCTTCTCAAGTTTCGATCCTTGTGCTCCCAACCAATCCGTCAGGATTTGTCTCGCTTCCCGGTAAATAACACCAGGAGCAAGACTTTCCCTTGGCCCGGCAACATTGAGTGTCTGTATCTGGTGTTCGGTAATCCACTGTAAGAACACTGTTTTTAAAGGAGGCTTTTTCATCTCTCCGATCAGCAAAGGCCTTCTATAACTTTTAGCACATTCGATCGTATAGGCCGTTCCACCAGATGGCGAACCCCACGTCAGGATCAACGTCCCATCGGTATCACGGACGTTCCACTCCGTTCGCTGAGCGTAGTTTGCTAGCGGGGTTTCCTGCAGCGGATACATCGGATCAATCGCGCCGTCCTCGGCCTGCCGTCCCTTCGGACACCAGCCGCCACAGGGGATCTTCAATTCCAAGGCGATATCTAGCGCCGCCCGGTCGACTCCCGTTTGCCCACCAGAGATGATTGTTTTGACCGGCATAGTGACGCGTACTTGAGCACATCTAGTCGCCTACAATTTGACGGCCGAAAATTCCTGCGTTTTCCCTCTAGCCTCTCGTTATCGTGCAGATAATTTGGGGCTGATTGCATCGGTACATGCCTTTCTGCGGGCAATCGCGTTCCTCAACACATAAACCAATATCATCTGCATGTTCGTCGACAAATCTGAAACACACATCAAGAATGGTTGCATCAAATGGTTCGTCGTCTGCACACCCGAGTTCACCCGCAATGCACATAATCGCTATGTCTTCGAGATTCTTTCCGTAGAGATAACTGTGCGTTATTCTCGATTCAATCCTTGCGCTGGATTGTGAATACCGCGCATCGAGTAGTTGCTTAACGTCCGCCATGTGCAAGAGGTTTTCTCTGGCGCTCCAGATTGCGTCTAAATTCTTATAGGCTAACTTGTCTTTCTGTAAAAAGTAGTGTTTTGCGGCTTTGCCACCCGTCGACATTTGCTGATAGGCATAAACAAGAAAGATTGTGCCGTTCGGCGACAAAAGATTGTATAAGAAGGATACAAAATTCAGAATGTCATCGTTTGGAGCAAGTTTATCTGATCTAAAATCGCTTAAATAATAGATCATGTGGATGGCCAAGACCAGATCTTGAGACTGAACAATATCATGGTGCGAATACAAATCTTGGATAGATTTGTGAATTGCCACCACTAATTGCAAATTGGAATGTGCTTTGAGCCGCTTCCTGTACTGATCGAGAAGAATTGAATTGGGTTCTTCAATGGTGATTTCCGCGGAATCAAGTTTTGATAGGACTAGATCTACGATCTCCCCTGACCCAGCCCCAACATCAAAGATATGGGGTTTAGGTGGAAGTGATGCAATGAGTTTCTCCAAATGAGGAATAAAATCATCGCGCTGTGTATTTCCAAGCAATTTATAAGGATCGCTGGGATCTCTGAGAAGCATGCGATCCTGGAATGCTTTCTTATATGCCTCGCTATTTGTGATATTCTTGAATTCTTCAAACATATCTACCCCACGGGACTGCTCCGGTACTCCGTACCTGTCAATTGCGCTCCCAACGGGAATCGAACCCGTGTTTTAGCCTTGAGAGGGCTACGTCCTAGGCCGCTAGACGATGGGAGCTGCTACCTGTGCTAGCTTCGATTTCCCTCTGTCTATGATGCTGCATAGTTTTTCGCTCAGAAAATCGCAAATGAAAAGTCATGGACTGGCTGTTGACGGAAGGCAGATCATTACGGGACGGCGCGGCGGATTGTTTGGGCCCG
>JACPFG010000054.1 GCA_016183125.1 Deltaproteobacteria bacterium | reverse complement strand
GGCCCGAATCCCCCGACCCCGGCCGAGGCCGCATCCGATGTGTGAGTCACACAAGGGCTATTATGTTATTTTGCAAATTACACGGAGCTTGGTAGACGAACAACTTGAAGTTTGCTTGCTTTGAGCCATTGCTGCAGATATGAGAGATGAGCAGATTGGGCTGATGAGAAAGGGCGCCTTAGCTAAGGCATGCTACGCTGCGAAAAGGGGGTGGTCGGGAAGCAAGACGATAGACATTGCCCGGGTGGCGAAACTGGTAAACGCAAGGGACTTAAAATCCCTCGGACTTAAAAAGTCCTTGCCGGTTCGACTCCGGCCCCGGGCACCCGCCTTCGCCAAGTCTACGGTGCCCCAAGTGCTACGTTAGCTTGACATCCGCTCGTCTTTGATTAACACCTTCGCCCCCATGGCGCGACGGATCGTCTTGGTTGACGACGACAAGGACTACAGCGAACTTATCGCCCTCCTGCTGGAGCGGCACGGGTATGCCGTCGTGCGCGTAACGGACGGGAAGCAGGCGATGCAGGCGGTTCAGACCGAGCCGCCTGATGCCCTGATCACAGACTGCTTTCTGCCACGGATGGACGGTGTGCACCTCTGCAAGTTTCTTCGCGCAGATCCCAAGTTCCGCGCGCTACCGATGCTCCTGATGTCCGGAGTGCTCGACAACGAGATCCTGGCTCGCTGCAAGGAGTTCGGGATCAACGCCGTCTACGAGAAGGGGACGCCTCTGGAGAACCTGGTAAAAGAGGTAGACCGCCTCTTCAAGCAACCTTGATCCAGATCTGTTCGTTTCGAATGGTCACATCAAAGGTGCGTATGGAGATGTCGGGGTCGCCGCGAAGGCATTCCCCTGTCGACAGTCGAAACCGCCAATTGTGATTCGCGCAGGTCACTACATCGTTTACCACAGGGCTCTTCGATAGGGGATATGCCGCGTGGGGGCAAGCATCCTTCACCGCAAACCACCCTTCAGGACGGTGAAAAATAGCGATGCGGAAGTTGGGCATGGCCACCGCCATGGCCCTCCCCTCCGCGCACTGCGCGACAGCGCCGGCACACGCCCACCCATCAGGTTGCACATTGAGCTCAGGGACACGCCCGACCAGGTCGGCGCCGAAGGGCTCCCGATCCATTCAGGCCCCTCTTAGTCGCGCTGCCAACAGTATTATTAGCAGACCTATAACCCAAGCCAGCTTAAGCATCCGGCGTGCCTTCCGCATCATCCGAATGCAGGTCGTGCAGGCCACCGGCGCCGGGGACATGGCGTGCTCCTCCATGTGGGCGCGCAGCTTGGGATAGCTGGCGAAGGTAAGATGTCCCGCGATGCCGAACAGGAGCAGGGAGAGGACGAGCTTGGTCAAGAGTATATGGCCGTATCCTGAGCTGAACCAGGCAGTGGCCGTCCACATCTGCTGGACCGCAAAAACCCGGTAAAGACCGGTGCCCAACAACAATACGACGGAGATCCAGACAAGCGTCAGGAATCGGCGCACGAGACGTGGCGCAATCGTCGCCCTGGTGGCCGGATCGATCGACAGCGCGACCGGAGCGACGACCAGCAGGATGTACGTAAGCCCGCCGATCCACGCAACTACTGCGACCAGATGTAACCAATGCATTATCAGTGACATGGTGGCCCCCTATACACGAAGCCGGAAGAAATGACAATCGTTGACGCGCGGCGCGTGGTTCGGCATATCTGGCAGATGAGATACGCATTCTTCCTCCTTCCTCTCCTTATGAGCCAGGTCGCATACGGTGATGAGTGGCAGTCGCGTGTGATAAGCGCGCTCGGCAACGGCGGTATCTATGTGGAGGACGCGCACGGGCGCCCGCTCCTGACACATCGCGTGGATGAGCCCTTCGTCCCCGCCTCTACGATCAAAATAGCCACGGCCGCTTGTGCGCTGCGCGAACTGGGGTCGGATTATCGCTTCGCCACCGAGATCTACCAGACGGAAGAGGGCAGGTTGATCGTGAAGGGCTATGGCGACCCGCTCCTGATCTCCGAGGAGATCGCACTCATGGCCGCGAAGCTCAGGCGCCAAGGGATCAGGCAGGTGAGGGGGATCGGGCTTGATAACACCTATTTTTCCTCCGATATCGTGATCGACGGGGTGGAGCGCTCGGCCAACCCATTTGACGCCATGAACAGCGCGCTGCTTGCCAATTTCAATACCGTCCACGTGCGCAAATTTCCGGGCGGCCGCGCGGAATCAGCCGAGGCACAGACGCCGTTAACGCCACTGGCGGCCCAGATGGTCCGCCGGCTGCCGGTCGGGACGCACAGGATAAACATTTCGAGCGATAGCGGGAAGGCCCTGCAATATGTGGGGGAGTTGCTGGCCGCGTATTTAACGCAAGAAGGCGTTTCCGTCTCAGGCGAGATTGCGCGCGGCAAGGTGCCGCCACTGGCGCGGCTCGTCCATCGGCATCTGTCGAGCCACCCCCTTCCGGATATCTTGCGAGGGATGCTGGAGCACTCCACCAATCTCACGGCGAACCAGCTTTTTTTGTCGATGGGCGCCCACCGGTTCGGCGCGCCGGCCACGGTCGAAAAGGGGGTGCGCGTGATGACGGCGTGCCTGCGGGAGCAGGTCGGCTGGCGTAATTTTCAGATTGCGGAGGGCTCCGGGCTGTCGCGTCAGACGCTCGTCACGCCGAGGCAGATGATGCAGTTGCTCCGGTATTTCGCCCCCTACAAGGGGTTGCTTCCGGTAAAGGAGGAGGTCTTCATGGCCAAGACTGGCACGCTCAATGGGGCAAACACATTTGCCGGCTACTTTCCCATTGGTAACGGCGGCGAGGCGCGGTTCGTCATACTCGTAAACGATCGCGTGCCATTCACGCATAAGTTCCGGATCGCGCGGATGGTGTATGAAGGAGTAAACGGATCGCCCGGCGCCTTGAGCAGGACCAGATGATGCTTCCTCTACAGGGCTGCGCCGGGAAGTCCCAGGGGCGCGAGATTGCGGAGGACCCGGTCGTCGAACGAGAGGACGGTGAGATCGGGAAATGCGCGCACGAATTCAAGCGCCGTCGCCAAATGAATGGCGTCGAGGCTACGAATCGGTTCGCTCGGAAATGGACGTCCCGCACGCGCCCGAACCTCCGCCGTGATCTCCATGATGTGCCACTGGGCTGCCCCTTGTTCC
>JACPFG010000053.1:9223-13080 GCA_016183125.1 Deltaproteobacteria bacterium | reverse complement strand
CCGCTTGGCCTCCCGATGCGTGACAGGATCGGCGTCGTAGACACCGTCTACCTTCGTCCCCTTGAGGATCACCTCGGCGCGAAGCTCCATGGCCCGCAGGCTGGCTGCCGTATCCGTGGAGAAATAAGGATTCCCCGTGCCGCCGGCCAGGATCACGATCCGGTCCTTCTCCAGGTGACGCAGAGCGCGGCGCTTTATATATGGCTCGGCCAGTTGCTGCATCTCGATGGCCGTCATCACACGCGTCTGTATACCGAGGCGTTCCAAGGCATCCTGGAGTGCCAGGCTATTGATCACAGTGGCGAGCATCCCCATGTAATCGGCGTGCGCCCGGTCCATCTCGCCCGGCTTGTCCGAGGCCCCGCGGAAGATATTGCCTCCCCCCAGTACGATGGCGATCTGGACGCCCAAGGCATGCACCCCCTGGATCTCGCGCGCCAACTCCGCCACCACCGGTAGCGCAATCCCCATCTGCGTGGCTGGATCTTGCAGCGCCTCGCCAGAGAGTTTTAGAAGAATCCGCTGGTACTTCGGTTTCACTTGAGCCCTTCCCCCACCTGCAGGCGGACACAATCGAGCAGTCTGATCTGCGGATCGATTGCCCGCATCACTTGGCCTACCGTCCGCTTCCCCTCCGGGTCCTTCATTGGCAATTATCTCGGGTGGTTTCTTCTCCGAGGCTAGCAGCGACTCCTGCACCTCTCGCTCCCTGGCCACTACCTCCGGCGGCACGACATCCCGCCTTATATATTGAGGGTGCATTGCGGCTGCGTGCATAGCGATATCGCGTTTGGCCTCGCGGGAGAGCTTGCAAGCCTGGTCCTCAAAAGTGACGATCACACCTATCTTGCTCCCGGCGTGGACGTACCAGCCGAGACATTGCCCATGACCTGTCACAGCGCGCCTGGCGAACCTACGCACGTCGATCCTCTCTCCCGTCCGCGCGACCAGCGCCGTCTGCTCTTCAGCAACCGTCCCGGCGCCGCACGGAGAGGCCAGCAACGCATTTAGATCCTTAGGATCGGTCTTGCCGACGAGCCCTACCGCCTTCTCGACGAAACGCAAAAAATCGGCGTTCTTCGCCACGAAGTCGGTCTCGCAATTGACCTCCACCAGCGCAACTACGGCCTCGTCGGCATCGGTATAGACCCCGATCACCCCCTCGGCAGCGGTACGGCCCATCTTTTTGGCCGCCATGGCTATCCCCTGCTTGCGCAGCCAATCTACCGCCCGCTCCATATCGCCTCCGCTCTGGAGGAGGGCCTTTTTGCAGTCCATCATCCCGGCGCCAGTCTTGTCGCGCAGGGTCTTTATCGTCTCTGTGGTCACGCTCATCCCTTTTCTCCTTCCACGAATGTCTCCGGTTTGGAGACATAGGCCCGGCCCTTACCTGCCACCTTACGCTCCTCGGTGCGTGGGCCCTCCGCTCCGCGCTTTGCCTTCCGCTCCACCTCTTCCCGAATTGCCGCCTGCCGCCTCACGCCCCCTTCGGCAACCGCATCGGCTAGATGCGTCACGATCAACTGGATGGCGCGGATGGCGTCGTCATTACCTGGGATCAGATAGTCGATCCCGTCCGGATCGCAATTAGTGTCTGCCAGCGCCACTACCGGCACCCGCAGCCGGTTTGCCTCGCGAAGGGCGATCCGTTCCTTCTTCGGATCGACAAGGAAGATGACCCCAGGGATCTGGTCCATGTCTTTAATGCCGCCTAGCGATCGCTCTAATTTTTCGCTCTCCCGATTGATCAGCAAGGCCTCTTTTTTGGGCAATTTTTCCAACTCCCCGGCATCGCGCCTGACGTAAATGGCCTTTAATCGATCGATGCTCTGTTTTATCGTTCGGAAATTCGTGAGCATTCCGCCAAGCCACCGATGGCTGACGTAGTAGGCCCCCACCCGCTGGGCCTCCGTCTGGATCACCTCTTGTGCCTGCTTTTTCGTGCCGACGAATAGGACACCCGCCCCGCGGCCCACCTGGTCGACGACGAATTGATACGCGCGTGCCAGCATCGGCAGCGTCTGTTCCAGGTCTATGATGTGAATATTGTTGCGCGCGGTGAAGATGTAGGGCCGCATCTTCGGGTTCCAGCGCGATACCTGATGACCGAAATGAACCCCGGCTTCCAGCAGGGACTGAATGGACACATCCACCATATTGACTCCCTCGGTTTGCCTCCACCGGTACGCGCCTTGAACCGTCAAGGCGACCAAAGGATTCCCGATGTGCGAATTAGAAACGAGCGGGTGCTAACACGTGGCCGGCTGGATTGGCAAGGGAAAATGGGGCTACACGCTACACTTCGACGTTCACGGTGTATGCCGATCCCCCATCAGAAGGGGGAAGGGAAAGCCAGACAGCGCTCAGATTGACATATTTGGCGTAATATGGCTAAATATGGCTATGAGCAAGGTCAAGGTGGGAGAGCTGCGGAATCACCTCAGTAAATATCTGAAAAAGGTCCGCCGGGGGGCGGAGGTAGTTATCACCGATCGCGAGACCCCCATCGGCAAACTGGTTCCCTATTCCGCTATCGAAGAAGAACCGTTCGAGGTAATGCCGCCTGAAGATGGTTATGAAGGGCTGGCCAAACTGGAGTTTCCGCCCATTCTCTGCCCTGTCGATATTGTTGAACTGCTCCTTGCAGATCGGCGCCGGCGATGATCTGCTATCTTGACAGTTCGGTTGTCTTGCGGATGGTGCTCCATCAGCCGAACACGTTGCGAGAGTGGTCGAAAATCGAGCAAGGGCTGTCCAGCCGGCTGCTGCGCCTGGAAGGTTTTAGAGCCCTTGATCGCTTGCGATGCGTCAGTGACGTCACCGGCGAGATCATTGCAGAGTGCCGTAGTCGACTGTTTCAATATTTAAAAAAGATCGGTTTGGTCCCGCTCACCGAACGGGTGTTGGCTCGGGCCGAGCAGTCGATGCCGACGGTTGTCGGATCCCTGGACAGCATTCATCTTGTGTCGGCTCTCTACTGGCGTGAGCAGCATGGCACCGATCTCATCTTCGCCACCCACGACACCCAGCTTGCGCTTGCCGCCAATGCCCATGGGTTCAAGGTGATTGGCGTATAGGCGGCTGGAAAAAGGCTCGTCGGCCTTAGCCTCGCGCTCCTCCTCCTCCTCCTGCTCATTCCGTAGGACCCTCTTTCGAGTCTCCCCTACCACTTCACCGGCGTGGGCGTGGACTTGCTCTCCTCTGTCCCATCGCCCAGTTGGCCATTCCCATTCCTTATCCGAAATTTCCAGGAAAAATGTCGTGGGATTACCTAAGCGATTGGAGGACGGCGCAAAAGCGTTGCGTGGCGGCGACGTCGTGGACCCGCACGAGCAGAGCGCCGTTCTGTATGGCCACTGCGAGCGTGGCGAGCGACCCCTCAAACCGCTCGGCCACACCGGCGCCGCCTAAGAGATGGCCGATAAACGACTTGCGCGATGTTCCTACCAGGATCGGACAGTCAAGGGATTGAAATGCACGCAAGCCTCGTAACAGCGCGATATTGTGTTCGACTGTCTTGCCGAATCCGATACCTGGGTCGACGATCAGGCGTTCGCGCGGGATCCCCGCAGACTCGGCGGCGGCAATTCGGGCCGCCAGATAGTCACGTACCTCGGCAACGACATCGGTGTAGACGGGATTTTCCTGCATCGTCTGCGGAGTCTCTCTCATATGCATCAGTATGATCGGCACGCGCGCCGCCGCGACAACGCCGAACATACCAGGGTCGATCGTGCCGGCGCCGATATCGTTGATCAGATCAGCGCCCGCCTCTATGGCTGCATGAGCAACGCGGCCCTTAGTCGTATCGATCGAGATCGGAATTGTCGGATGCCCCTTCCTGATCCCGGCAATGA
>JACPFG010000053.1:0-9195 GCA_016183125.1 Deltaproteobacteria bacterium | reverse complement strand
GGCAGAACGCGGGATAGCTCCTCATCCGCCGGCACCGGCGTCGCGCCAGGTCGCGAGGACTCTCCGCCGATGTCTAGGATGTCCGCCCCTTCCTCTACCAGTTGCAACGCGTATTCCACCGCATCGGCCGCCGAGGCAAATTGGCCACCGTCGGAAAATGAGTCGGGGGCGACGTTAACTATGCCGACAATGGAGACCTTGCGGGAAAAATCGAACGTCTTGGCGCCGATCTGCATAAGAAAATAGGTGGTCTTACGCGCTCTAAGCCTTTCCAGTGACGGGAGCACCCACTGGGGCGCCTGCCGGGAGCTCACTAGATCGGGCTGTGGTAGGCGCCGGCTGTGCCGCAGGCGACTGCACCGTGTGCATCGGCATCGGTTCGAGCCGCTCGCCGCGGATCAGGCGGTCTATCTGATCGCCGTCTATCACCTCGCGCTCCAACAGTGCCTCCGCCATTGCATCCAGCGACTTTCGGTTGGCAATCAGTAATTGGTGCGCTCGGTCATAGTTAGTCGTCACGATCCGTTTGATCTCGGCATCGATCTCTCGGGCGGTGGTGTCGCTGTAATCCTTGGCCTGCGTGATCTCCTTGCCCAGGAAAATCATCTCCTCCCGCTTGCCGAATGCCAAGGGGCCGAGCACATCGCTCATCCCCCATTCGCAGACCATCTTGCGCGCAAGCTCGGTGGCTCGCTCGATGTCGTTGCCGGCGCCTGTCGTCGGCTGGGCAAAAACGATCTCCTCGGCCGCTCGCCCCCCCATCAGCACCGCTATGTTGTTCTCGCAAAAGGACTTGCTCTGCGTGTAGCGGTCATCGGTCGGCAGCTGCTGTGTGACACCGAGGGCCGCGCCTCGGGGGATGATGGAGACCTTGTGGACAGGATCCGTGCCGGGGATCAGCTTGGCGACCAGGGCGTGGCCCGCCTCGTGAAAGGCCGTGTGGCGCTTCTCTTCCGGTGTGATCATCAAACTCTTCCGCTCGCTCCCCATCAAGACCTTGTCTTTCGCCATCTCGAAATCGTGCATCTCCACCATGGCCTTGTTCTGTCGCGCCGCAAGGAGGGCCGCCTCGTTTACCACGGCCTCCAGATCTGCTCCGCTGAACCCCGGTGTGCCGCGCGCGATCCGCCCCAACTCCACTCGCTCCGCCATGGTGATCCGCTTGGTATGGATCTTGAGGATCCCCTCGCGTCCCTTCACATCGGGCCTTGGGACTACGATCCGCCGGTCGAACCGGCCTGGCCGCAGCAGCGCCGGATCGAGCACATCGGGCCTGTTTGTTGCCGCAATGATGATGACACCTTCGTTAGATTCGAAACCATCCATCTCGACCAGCAATTGATTAAGCGTCTGCTCCCGCTCGTCGTGTCCGCCGCCAAGTCCGGCGCCACGGTGCCGCCCTACCGCGTCGATCTCGTCGATGAATACGATGCAGGGCGCGTTCTTCTTTCCCTGCTCGAACAGGTCGCGCACCCGCGCGGCGCCGACACCCACGAACATCTCGACGAAATCGGAGCCGCTGATCGAGAAGAACGGCACCCCCGCCTCACCGGCAATGGCGCGGGCTAGCAAGGTCTTGCCGGTCCCCGGCGCACCCATCAGCAGGACCCCCTTAGGGATCCGCCCGCCCAGTCGCGTAAATTTCTTCGGGTCCTTAAGAAATTCGATGATCTCTTCCAGCTCCTCTTTGGCCTCGTCGATCCCGGCCACGTCCTCGAATGTCACCTTCTTCTGGTTCTCTACCAACAGACGCGCTCGGCTCCGGCCAAAGCTCATCGCGCGGCCGCCTCCCATCTGGATCTGCTTCATTGAGAAGAAAAAGAAGCCGAAGAGAAGGAGCATCGGCAGCCACGAGATCAGAAACTGCTGCCAGAACGGCGATTCCCTGCGCCGCTGAAACTCGATCTTGGCGTCGGAAGAGGTAAGCAACTCGAAGGCCTTATCGCTATATAACGGCCCTACCGCCGTGAACTGGGAACCTGCCTGGATGTCGGATCGCAATCTATATTCGGGTTTGAATTTGCCGGTGTAAGTCTCGTCTTGTATGGCGACAGACTCCACTCCCTTGGCCTCAAGGGCCGCCAGCAACTCGCTGTAACTGATCTGCACCTCTTTTTGGGGCGGTTGCAGCCGCCAGACATGGAGTGTCGTGACGATCAGCAGTGCGATCATGAACCAGAGCGCCAACGTTTTTTGCGAGGACTTCATAGATGATTGCAGCGTAGCATGGGAGGTCTTAGTGTGCAACCATGGCGATCACTTTCCCGGACGGAGCACGAGGCGAGGGCCTGCCCTTTCGCACCGAATCGGTCCCGGCAGACAATAGGACCCGCCGATCCCGTGCGCCAGGCCATCCATATGGACGAGATGGTCCTCGCCCAGGCCCTGTAGGTCGCCGGAAAGATTTAGATATGCCCTCCTCAGGACTCGGAGCCGCAGCCCGCGGGGAAGCCTCACCAGTGCCTCACGATCGAGCGCGAGACGACTGGCGGCAGATCGTAGCGTGCAGCGTGCCAGCGCTGCTACGGCCATCGCCTCCATCGCGTCGGATTCTTCCCGCAGCCGGTCGGCCGCAGCGACTATGTGCGCAATCGCACGGGGGTTGAGCTTGGCGAGGAGCGGGAGGAGACGATTTCTAATGCGGTTGCGCTGGAATATGTCGGCGCGATTCGAGGCATCTCGCCGGTATGCGATACGATGACGTTTGACGTATGCCAAGATCTCCGAGCGCGGCAGCGCCAACAGCGGGCGGATGAGGCCCACACCGTCCGTCATGGTCCGATTCACGGCCATTCCGCCAAGCCCTGCCGGTCCCGCACCGCGGATCAGATTCATCAATACGGTCTCGCACTGATCGTCTTGCTGATGTCCCACCGCGACGACTGGGGCGCCCTCCCGTTTGGCTACCTTGGCAAAAAATCGGTACCGGATCTCGCGGGCCCATTCCTGTATATTTCGCGCCGGCGCCAGGTTGTTTAGCACCGTAGGTCGGACTCGTTTTACATGCAGAGGCCTGCCCAGCCGTTTGGCAAGCCCCCGGACAAAGGCCTCATCGCCCTTTGATGCCCGGCCGCGCAGGCCGTAGTTAACATGGGCGATCACCAGTTTTGCCTGTAGAGAGTCGGCCAGTCCGGAGAGAACGTGTGCCAATACCACGGAATCGGGACCGCCGGAGACGCCGACGACGATCGGGCGGCCCTCCCTTAGCAGGCAGACCATCTTTAGTGCGCGACGGACTTGCCTGACCAGCGGATCTTGCATGATTTATTGCCTCCTCCGCAGGCGTTGCAACAGCCACCAATTGAGCCGGAAGTACGCCCACGCGCCGAGTGCCCCTCCTATAAGATCGGCGCATACATCTAGCGGATCGGCCGTTCGCTGCGGAACCGAGAGCTGATGCAGTTCATCGGTCATCCCATACGCGGTCGTCAAAAGGATGGCCAGCAGGATGCCCGGGCGCGTGATGGCACCCTGGGTGCAGGCAAGCGCCCGCAGCAGGAGAAATCCGAGTCCTGCGTAGATCGCCAGATGGCCCAGTTTATCGGCGAAGGGAAATCGCGGCGCACCGACCGGTCCGGAGGAGAGATACCAGATGAACCCGGCATAGAGAAGGACGGGAATCCAGTAGCTGCCGCGTTGCCACCACGTGAACGGTTTCACATCTTATATTTGCCGAAGTCTTCCGGCGAGAGGTTCTCGAGGATCTCTGTCCATTTCTGCTTACGGCTCTCTTCATCCGATTCCTTCGAAAGGTCGATCTTTCGGGATTTTTCGATCACCCTCTTCTCTACGAATATCGGGGCCTTTGTGCGCAGGGCTAGCGCGATCGCGTCGGAGGGCCGCGCGTCCATCTCCAGTTCCCGCCCGTTATGAAGCAGATAGATCCGCGCATAGAAGGTGTTGTCGGCCAGATCCGTTACCGCCACCCGGCCGACGCGAACCGTCAGGGCGTCTAGGATATTCTTTAGCAGGTCGTGCGTCATCGGACGGGCCAGCTGAATCCGCTCCAGTTCGGTCGCGATGGCGCTTGCCTCTATGAGACCGATCCAGATCGGCAGCGCGCTCTTCTCCTCAAGATCCTTGAGGATGATTATCGGCATGCTCGTGAAGGGATCGATTGTGAGTCCTGTCACCTTCATCTCCACCAGTGTCGGTGTCGTCATCGGTTGCATTCTCCCATGCCTTTCCAGGAAGGTCAATCACTTCTCCCGCCAACGAATGCGCGAAAGACCTGGTGATCCGAACTGCACGGATCAAGCCGACATCCGTGCAATCGGCCGGAAAGTGAACGATCCGGTTCTGAGTCGTGCGTCCCATGTACTGCGACGGATTGCCCGCCCTGAGCGGGGCCGAAGGCGGAGCTGCAGTGCCGCTCGGCCCTTCCACGAGTATCTCCTGAACCGTGCCTATCAGGGTAGACAATTGGCGCTGTCGCTGCCGGTTATGTAGCGCCAGAAGTTCTTGCAGCCGCTCATCCTTGACCGGGCGCGGGACATCGTCGGCCATCCTGGCAAACGATTCGGTTCCTGGACGGGGCGAATACGCGAAGGCATAGAGCCCCTCGAAGCCGACCTCGCGGAACATAGCTATAGTCTGGGCAAAATCCGCGTCCGTCTCGCCGGGAAATCCGACTATTATGTCGGTCGATATCGCGATATCCGGACAGGCCGTGCGCAGGGCAGACACCTTGGCCAGATACTGCCGGCGTGAATATGCCCGGCGCATCGCCCGTAGCACCATATCAGATCCCGATTGCAGCGGCAGATGTATATGGCGGCAGAGTCTTGGATTGTCCCGGTAGGCATTCACCAGGGCCGTATCGACATCCTTCGGATGCGGGCTGGTAAATCTGATACGGGCAATTGAGGTCTCCTCGGCCAGGCGTTGCAACAATGCGGCAAATGAGACGACCCCCGGTTGCCGTTTCTTACCATACGAATTGACCGTCTGACCGAGCAGGGTCACCTCCTTCACCCCGCGATGGGCCAGCGCCGCGACCTCTGCAACGATCTCATCCGCCGGCCGGTTAACCTCGGTCCCTCTGACCTTCGGGACAATGCAATAGGCACAGCGACTGTCGCCGCCCTTCATGATCGTCACATATGCGGTGGCCGGCGAGGTCGTCCCCCAGGGGACCATGTCGAGAAAACGATATTTCTCAGGCAGATTGACCAGGTCGAGTGCGGCGACCTGGCGCCGCTCCGTGCGAACGGCCTCGAGCAGATCGGGCAGTGCCGAGATCTGGTCAGGTCCGAAAAGGAGGTCGATATGCGCAAACCGTGAAAACAGCGCCTCCTTTTCCTGTTGGGCCACGCAGCCGCAAACCCCCACCAGTAGCCCCGGACGCCGGCGTTTGATCCTTGCAGTCCGGCCGATCTCGCTTATCGCCCTCTGTTGGGCCTTGTCCCTTATAGTACAGGTATTAAATAGGATAAGGTCTGCCTCATCGGGGCGTGTGGCAGCATCTCCTCCCAGGCCGTCAAGCAAGAGGGAGATCTTGCGCGAGTCGTGCTCGTTCATCTGGCAGCCGAACGTGCGGATAAAGTAGCGCATAGTTCGAGCTATGCCCTATCCAAACCCAACCGTCAACCATCTGTAAATCGCACCTCTTAAATCGCAACCCATCGAAAAAACGTTGCATTTCTGCCCAGATAATATTAGCTAGGCCCAATCCTGTAGGCACAACAACAAAGGAGCGTTATGGCCGCCACTGAACCGGTTACACGAGAGATTATAGATACGACCGTTCCGGGAGAGGAATTCGAGCCATATGTCCCCTCCTCTTCGCGGGCCCCGGAGTTCACACTAAAGGCGGTGCTGCTGGGGAGCGTAATCACTGTCCTCTTCGGAGCCGCTAATGCATATCTTGGGCTCAAGGCGGGGCTTACTGTGGCCGCCTCTATCCCAGCCGCAGTGATAGCCGCGGCATTTTTCAAAGTAGTCCGCAACGGGACCCCACTTGAAAACAATATAATCCAGACGATCGGATCTGCCGGTGTCTCTATCGCATCTGGTCTCATCTTCACTATCCCCGCCTTCTTCATCTGGGGGATGGATCCCGGCCAATTCCGAATCTTCTTCATTGCCCTCGCCGGTGGACTCTTGGGAGTGCTCATGATGATTCCGCTTCGCCACTACCTAGTGGTGAAGGAGCATCATGTCCTGCCGTTCCCGGAGGGGACGGCCTGCGCCGAGGTGATCATCTCCAGCCAGGAGACCGCCCAAAAGGCCCGGTTTCTCTTTTATGGATTCGGGGTTGCGCTAGTTTATCAGCTCCTCTGCCATCCACATTTTTTAGGGCTCTGGCAACAGGGCCCTCATTTCGAGATTCCGGGATATCCGAAGGCAATGGTGGCCGCCGAGATCAGCCCGGAGCTGCTCGGCGCCGGATTCATTATCGGGCCCCGCTCCAGCGCGATAATATTTAGCGGCGGGATATTGGGCGCGTTGGTCCTCGTTCCGCTCATCGGCGTCATCGGTCAAAACGATCCGGTTATCGCGGCCCTCTCCGCAGGCGAGATCCGGGGCAAATATGTCAGGATGATCGGCGCGGGGGCCGTGATGGCCGGAGGGATCTTAAGTCTGCTCAAGGCCCTTCCGATCATTATCTCCAGCCTTACCCGCACTGTTAGTGGTCTCCTTGGTGACGGCGCCAAGCGTGCTGAGTCCTCGCGACGCACGGAGCGGGATCTATCCCCGCGGGTCGTCTTCGGGGCAACCCTGCTCTTCGTCGTAGGGATTGCCCTGCTGCCCAAATCGGTCCTTGCGGCCGGACCGTTAGGCGCCCTCTGTATTGCACTGTTCGGATTCATCTTCGTCACGGTCTCGGCAAGGTTAACCGGTATAGTAGGCTCCAGTTCCAATCCCGTAAGCGGGATGGAGATTGCCACGCTCGTCTTGACGTACAGCATCTTTGCGGCCTTCGGGTTGACCCAGGATACCATATTGGCAAAGGTCTCCATCCTGACGATCGGGGCAATTGTCTGCATCGCTGCCTGCTCGTCCGGCGATACGGCCCAGGATCTGAAGACAGGATTTCTGGTAGGCGGGACCCCGTATAAGCAGCAGATCGCCATGGCCTTAGGGGTGGCCATATCGGCCGTTTCGATGGGCGCGGTTATCTATCTCTTTCGCGATGACGTCCTTTCCGGCACACTGGCAGCGCCTCAGGCGAATATGATGGCCAAGATCATAGAGGCCCTGCTCGAACATTCCCTGCCGTGGGCACTTATCTTCGTAGGCGTTGGGATCGCGGTGATCGCGCAGTTACTCAGCATTCCGCCACTTGCCTTTGCAGTGGGACTCTATCTCCCCTTGAGCATGAGCGTGCCGATCGGCATCGGCGGGGGAATCTGCGCGCTTCTGCGGGCCCAGAGCGGTCGGCAGAAGGCCCTGCGAGAGTCCCGCGAGGAACGGGGTATCCTCTACAGCTCCGGCTATATCGCGGGCGGGGCTATCGCTGGCGTCATCATTACAGCCATGGTAGCCAGCGAGGGATGGGGGCCGATGAAGGCCTTTCTTAACTGGGTACGTGATGTATCGGCTATCAATCCTGATGGATATAAGATGACGTGGGAGCCCTTTGTCGCAGGCTTGGGGACGGCAGGCTCATTCGTCGTCTTCCTACTCCTGGTTGCCTCCCTCTATTTGGTGGGACGCGGCAAGAAGGCGTAGGCAATCGCCGATGGGACCTGACTTGGCACAACCTACGGCACCGGAGCCCTCACCGATGGTCCCAGGTGAGCAGGCCGGGCCCGAGCTCTCCATTCGTGCCGTGCTGTTAGGCGTCCTGCTAGCGGCAATCTTCGGGGCAGCTAATGCCTATCTTGGGCTTACCGCCGCAATGACGGTTTCCACCACCTTTCCGGCCGCGGTTATCGCGATCGCCGCCTTTCGTCTCCCCTTCTTCCGCGGCGGGGTCCTTGAGCAGAACATAGCCCGTACCGCAGCCACGGTGGGCGAGGCATTGGTCGCCGCCGGGATCTTCACGCTGCCCGCATTCGTAATGATAGATCTGGACGGAGAACACCTCTGGTCCTCGTTTAATTATTGGCAAAGCGTGGCGGTCCTCCTGATCGGCGGTCTGCTCGGCATTTTTTTTATCATCGTGATGCGGCGGGCCCTGACGGTCGATGCGAAGCTCCCATTCCCGGAGAGCTATGCGTGCTACGAGATCGTAAAGGCCGGTCAAGGGGGCCAATCCGGAGCCGCGTACGTCTTCGGCGCGATGGGCATGGGGCTGCTGCTGGAACTGCTGAAAAACGATCGTGGGCTGACACTCTGCCAGTCGGTAAAAGAGTTTTTAGTCAACCTCCCCGGTGTGCCGGTCAAACTCTCATTTACCTCGCCGGCCGCATCGCCTGCGCTGTTAAGTGTTGGATACATCATCGGCCCGCGGTACGCCGCAATCGCCTTCTCAGGCGGGGTGCTGGCTTGGTTTGTCCTCATCCCGCTCTCTTTACTACTGGGTCATTTTCCGTCCGATCCAGCCCCTGATTGGTCATCGCTTGCCTTCACGGCCTGGCGGACACAGGTTCGCCCCATCGCGGTTGGCGCCATGCTCGTCGGCTCGTTTTATACCCTCTGGGGGCTTAGAGGCTCGCTTATCTCTGCACTGGGCGGGGCATTTCGGAGCCGCAAGGCCTCTGCCGGCGCAGTCGGCCCGCTCCCCCGCAGGGAGCGGGACCTGAATCTCCGCCTGGTCCTGATCGTTGCGCTGCTGCTTGCACTCCCCAGCGCTGCCCTCTTCTACATGTGGACGCACGACTGGACCGGAACGTTAGTGGCAACCGGACTCCTCATGCTGCTTGGATTCCTCCTCTCGGTTATCGGCGGATGGATCGTAGGTCTGATCGGCAGCTCTAACCAGCCGGTCTCCGGGATCACATTGGCGGGCCTGATCGTTACGGGGGTACTGCTCCTCGCGCTGCGCGTGACGGGCCTGGCTGGGGTAGCTGCTTCCTTGGGCCTCGCGGTGATGATATGCACCGCGGCGTCACTCTCAGGCACGCTGATCCAGGAACTCAAGGTAGGCCAGTTCCTGGGGGCAACCCCATGGAAGATGGAACTTGCGCAGATACTCTCCACCATTGCAGTGGCCTTCGTAGTCATCTTTCCGATGATCCTGCTTCATCAGAGCGACATCGCGACGGGCGGCACGGGGATCGGCGGCAAGGCCCTGCCTGCGCCACAGGC
>JACPFG010000052.1:27488-28186 GCA_016183125.1 Deltaproteobacteria bacterium | reverse complement strand
GGCAGAGGTGTATGTATTGACGAAGGAGGAGGGGGGTAGGCACACGCCGTTTTTCAAGGGATATCGGCCGCAGTTTTATTTTCGGACGACTGATGTGACAGGGGTATGCGAGTTGCCTAGTGGTGTGGAGATGGTTATGCCTGGGGACAATGTGACGATAGTGGTTGAGTTGATCACGCCGGTGGCGATGGAGAAGGAGTTGCGGTTTGCTATCCGAGAGGGAGGCCGAACCGTAGGCGCTGGCGTAGTGACGGAAGTCATTCAGTAGGGATATCGGGGGGGGGCGGCATATGGCTCAAGCGCAATCGGCATACGACAAGGGACAGAAGATCCGCATTCGACTCAAGGCCTTCGATCATCGCCTGCTCGACCAGTCGACCAGCGAGATCGTAGACACGGTCAAGAGGACCGGGGCTCGCATTGCTGGGCCAATTCCACTGCCGACCCATATCGAGAAGTTTTGTGTGTTGCGATCCCCTCATGTGGATAAGAAATCCCGCGAGCAATTCGAGATCCGCACACATAAACGCTTGATAGACCTCCTTGAGCCGACCCAGCAGACCGTCGACTCGCTGATGAAGCTAGATCTGGCGGCAGGAGTGGAAGTTGAAATTAAGATGGTCTGACAATTGGTGACTTATGGCAGTGGGTATGTTGGCTACAAAAGAGGGGATGATGAAGTTTTTCAGTGACGGCGG
>JACPFG010000052.1:0-27461 GCA_016183125.1 Deltaproteobacteria bacterium | reverse complement strand
GACCGTCCTCCGAACGGGACCGTGCATGGTACTGCAGGTCAAGACCAAGGATAGCGACGGTTACGATGCGCTCCAAGTCGGATTTCAGGATGCTCGGCCGGAAAAGCTACCCAAGGCGCGGCGCGGCAAGCCCTATCGGCATTTGCGTGAGTTTCGCACCTATGAGGCAGGGGCATTTTCGGTCGGCCAGATACTTACCGTTGCCGGGTTTCAGAAGGGTGACCGCATCGATGTGCAGGGTGTGACGAAGGGGCACGGTTTTCAGGGCGTCATCAAACGGCATGGCAAACATGGCGGCCCTGGGGCTCATGGCTCGCATTTCCATCGGACCACCGGATCGATCGGTATGCGAACCTGGCCGGGACGGGTGCTGAAAAACACCCGCATGGCAGGGCAGATGGGCGCTGTAAATCGGACGATCCGAAATCTGGAAGTGGTGGGAATCGATCCGGAGCTCCACCTGCTCTTCGTGCGTGGGGCCGTGCCGGGGGCGCGTAAGCAATTGGTAAGGCTCGTGTGTAAAACAGAGAAGATGGCGGAGCGTTTCGTCCAATCGAAGCCCGAGCCGGCGGCAGATGCTGCAAAGGAATAAGGGGCAGTATGGGAACCGTATCGGTCTACAACATTAAGGGGGCTGCTGCAGGGCAGATCGAGTTGCCGGTGGTCTTCGACCGGCCGGCGCGGCGCCATCTCCTCTGGGAGGCGGTGCAGGCACATCTGACGAATGCTCGACTCGGTACGGCAGCGACAAAGACGCGCGGCTTGGTACGAGGCGGCGGCAAGAAGCCGTATCGCCAGAAGGGGACGGGCCGTGCGCGGCATGGCTCCGGCCGGAGCCCCCTCTTTGTCGGAGGGGGGACGACGTTCGGTCCTCAGCCGCGGGCCTTTGCCTATCCGATGTCCAAACAGGCTAGGCATGCGGCAGTGGCAGCGGCGCTGGCGGCCAAGGGGCAGGAGGCCAAGGTCGTCGTGATCGATGAGTGGCGGTGTGCAGCCCCGAAGACAAAGCCGGCTGCAGCATTGTTGAGACAGTTGGGGATACGAAGCGGCCTCGTGGTGTTAGCCGAACCCCAGCCGATGCTCCAACAGTCACTGCGCAATATTCCAAATGTTAAGGTCATTCCCGCGGCCTTGCTCAATGCCTATGATCTGCTCCGTTATGATCATCTGGTTTTGACGAAGGCCGCGGTCGAACAATTACGGGAGCGGTTTTCGTCATGAATTGGATCGATGTTATCAAGCGTCCACTGGTGACGGAGAAGGCTACGCGATTACGCGAAGCCTTCAATCAATACCTCTTTGCGGTCGATACGCGGGCAAGCAAGATCGACGTGCGGCAGGCCGTGGAACGCCTGTTTCGCGTGCAAGTAATGGATGTGCATACGGTGACCAATTGGAGGCAGGGGCGGAAGGGATTTCGCGGGGGGCGCAGGTCGCCTAAGTTGACACGCTGGAAAAAGGCCGTGGTTACGGTGAAATCGGGCCAGAAGATAGAATTGTTTGAGGGAGTCTGACCATGCCAGTGAAGGTGTACGAACCGACATCGCCCGGGCGCAGGTTTCAAACGGCGCTCGACCTGGGGACTTTGTCATCGGGGATGGCACCGAAGTCCCTGCGTGAGTTCAAGGGCCGGACCGGCGGGCGCAACAATTGCGGTAGGATCACCGCGGAGCATAGGGGCGGCGGGGCAAAGCGGGCATATCGGATCGTCGATTTTGCCAGACGCAAATTCGGCGTGCCTGCGACCGTGGCCGCTATCGAATACGATCCGAATCGTTCGGCTCATATTGCGCTGCTCCATTATCGGGACGGGGAAAAGGCCTATATCTTGTGTCCCGACGGATTGCGCGTGGCCCAGACCGTGATGGCCGCAGCGGATGCGGAGATACTCCCGGGCAATGCCTTACCGATCAAACAGATCCCCGTCGGGACACCGATCCATAATATTGCATTGAAGGTCGGAGGGAAGGGACAGCTGGTGAGATCGGCTGGGGCAGCGGCGCAGGTGATGGCAAAGGAGGGCGGATACGCCCAGGTTAAGCTCCCCTCCGGCGAGGTACGACTGGTACATGAAGAGTGTTGGGCAACGGTGGGTCAGGTGGGCAACCTCGATCATGAAAACGTCTCTTTCGGGAAGGCAGGGCGCACCCGCCATTTTGGGTGGCGTCCACATGTGCGCGGTATGGCGATGAATCCGGTGGACCATCCGCACGGCGGCGGAGAGGGACGCAGCAAGGGTGGGAACCATCCGTCGAATCGGAAGGGACTGCCGGCTAAAGGATTTAAGACCAGGCAAAACAAACGTACAGAACGGTTCATCGTTAAGGATCGGAGGAAATAATAGTGCCGCGATCACTGAAAAAGGGCCCATTTATCGACCAGCATCTGCTGGCAAAGGTGGAAGAAGCGCAGGCGTCGAGGCAAAAGAGGGTCGTTCGTACCTGGTCGCGGCGGTCGACGATTATTCCAGATATGGTCGGACTGACCTTGGCAGTGCATAACGGCCGGAAATTTGTGCCGGTCTACGTCACGGAAAACATGGTTGGGCATAAGTTGGGGGAATTCGCTCCGACTCGGCTCTTCCGCGGGCATGCAGGCGAAAAGAAGGCGGCGGCAGCTGCAGCCGGGACCCCTGCAGCGCCGGGGGCTGCCCCTGGGGCAGCGCCGGCTCAGGCAACACCGGCGGCAGCGCCGGCAAAGGCGGGCTAATAGATGGCGAAGGGGACAGACAGTGGAGCAGGCAAGGCCAAATTCTCCTATGTGCGGATGACACCGCGCAAGATTGAGGGGATCGCCGATCTAGTGCGTGGCAAATCGGTCGAGGAGGCTCTGGCATTGCTTACCTTTACAGCGCGGAGGGGTGCCGGCGAACTCACTAAGATCATCCGATCGGCGGTGGCGAACGCCGACCAGCGCGGCGGAATAGACGTGGATCGCTTATACGTGAGAACGATCCTAGTGAACAGCGGGCCTCATCTGAAACGGTGGAGGGCGCGGTCCCGAGGCATGGCGCATCCTATTTTGAAACGGACTAGTCACATCGAAGTCATACTAGGAGAGAAATAGTGGGACAGAAAACGCATCCAGTGGGATTCAGGCTCGGCATCACCAAGACGTGGACATCACGGTGGTATGCGCAAGGGAAGGCGTATGCTGAACGTCTCCATGAGGACGCCGCCATTCGCGCGTTTTTGAAAGAGCGCCTACAGCATACCGGTGTGGCCAAGATCGAGATTGAGAGGGCGGCGGACAAGGTAAAGGTCACTATTTGGACCTCGCGGCCGGGCCTGGTGATAGGCAAGAAGGGGGCCGGCATCGATGCGATCCGAATGGAGCTGCAGCAGCAGATAAAGCGGGAGCTTGTGATCAATATTCAGGAGGTACGCAAGGCGGAGATCGACGCCCAATTGGTGGCCGAAAATGTTGCTATGCAGCTGGAGCGGCGCGTTGCATTTCGGCGCGCAATGAAGAAGGCGGTGCAGTCCGCGCTGAAGATGGGAGCGCAAGGGATTAAGATCATGTGCGCCGGCCGGCTGGCCGGCTCCGAGATGGCTCGGTGCGAATGGTACCGCGAGGGACGCGTGCCGCTGCACACCTTGCGGGCGGACATCGATTATGGATTCGCCGAGGCGACCACGACGTATGGGAAGATCGGTGTTAAGACGTGGGTCTACAAGGGCGAGGTACTGCCGGCCTGAGGTGCATGGGCAAGGGACGAGGAACGATGTTACAACCGGCGCAGTCAAAATATAGGAAGCAGCAGAAAGGGCGTCTCAGGGGGCCTGCAAGTCGCGGAATAAATTTGGCCTTCGGCGCATACGGACTCCAGGCCCTAACGAGCGGAGGCTGCTCAAAAAGGGAAGAAAGGTCTGGATCCGGATCTTTCCCGACCAGCCGCTATCCAAGAAGCCGGCGGAGACACGGATGGGGAAGGGGAAGGGGGCGGTCGAATTGTACGTCGCCCCGGTGCAGCGGGGTCGCATGCTCTTTGAGGTCGAAGGGGTGGACCACGCAACTGCACTGGAGGCCCTGCGGGTAGCCGGTCACAAGATGCCTTTGTTGACGAAGTTCGTGGCGCGTGAAGGATATCGGGAGGCGCGATAGGCGCGGTACACTGCAAGAAACGATCGACATGAAACCGAGCGATGTGCGTGAGAAAACGGCGGCGGAATTGAAACGGCTCGAAACAGAGTTGTCGGAGCAACTTTTTCATCTGCGGGTGAAACATGCAACAGGACGGTTGGAGAAGACCGCCGACTTGCGGCAGCTGCGTAAGGATATAGCTCGGGTCAAAACCATCATTCGGGAAAAGGGGTCAGGGGCATGAGTGAGAGAGGGCGAAAAAAGGTGGTAGAGGGGACGGTTATCAGGCGTTCTGGGTTAAAGACCGTGGTGGTGGAGCTTCAGCGGCTGGTAATGGATCCGATCTTCCAGAAATACGTGCGGCGGCGCAGCCGATTTCACGTGCACGATCCGGAAGACAGCAGCCGTGTAGGCGATCTGGTCCGTATTCACGAAAGCCGACCTATCTCCAGAACCAAGCGATGGGTGCTGACTCAGGTGGTGAAGCGAGGTGTTGTAACGGAATTGCCGACGGAGATCTAAACGGGTTAAGGCGATGATTCAGCAAGAGACACTTTTGGATGTAGCGGATAATTCCGGGGCCAAGACGGTTATGTGCGTTAAGGTTCTCGGTGGGACGCGGCGTAAGTACGCCGCGGTGGGCGACGTGATTGTCGTAGCCGTGAAATCGGCCCTGCCGCGTGCCAGGGTCAAGAAGGGGGATGTGAAGCGAGCCGTCATCGTGCGTACCGCCAAAGAGATCCGCCGATCGGACGGATCGTTTATAAGGTTTGACGAAAATTCGGCGGTGTTGATCAGCGAGCAGGGGGAGCCGCTTGGAACCCGCATTTTCGGGCCAGTGGCGCGCGAGCTGCGGGCCAAGAAATTCACTAAGATTATCTCGCTGGCCCCGGAGGTGCTCTGATGCAAACGGCGACATTATTACGCAAGGGCGATCTGGTCCAGGTAATGGTTGGCCGGGCCAAGGGGAAGAGCGGAAAGGTCCTCCGCGTGGACCGGAAATATGAGCGGGTCTATGTGGAAAAGGTCAACATGGTGAAGCGGCACCTCAAACCTAGCCGGGCGAATCCACAGGGGGGGGTGCTTGAGAAAGAGGCGCCGATGCGTTGGTCAAATGTTATGCCGGTATGTCCGAAATGCGCCAAGCCGGTGCGGTTAAGGCATCAGGTCACCAAGGAGGTCAGGCAGCGCGCTTGCGGCAAGTGCGGCGCGCTGATGGCCGCAACACATAATGTTTAGAGGTTGCTGAATTATGAAGATGAGCGAATTGGAACAGCGGTATCGGACCGATGTCGTGCCGGCCTTAGTGAAGGAATTCGGATATAAGAATCCCTTCCAGGTGCCCAGGCTCGTAAAGATAGTGGTTAATACGAGTCTCAAAGAGGCAGCACAGGATGCACGGGTGATGGACTCGGCAGCGGAGGAACTGGCAACAATTACCGGGCANGGTGGTGCGGCGGGCCAAAAAATCGATAGCCAATTTCAAGCTGCGTGCCGGTGTGCCGATCGGATGCATGGTCACGCTCAGGCGCCACCGTATGTATGAATTTTTTACCAGGCTGGTCGATATTGCCCTGCCGCGCGTGCGCGATTTCAAGGGGGTCCCAGCGAGGGCCTTCGACGGGCGCGGCAATTATACGCTCGGTTTGACGGAGCAGGTTATTTTCCCGGAGATTCAGTATGACAAGGTACAGCGCATACATGGGATGAACGTGACCTTCGTCACTGATGCCAGGAGCAACGAAGAAGGGAAACGGCTGCTCCAGCTGCTAGGCATGCCGTTTAGAACCTAGGTAAGGGGCCGGAGGGAGCGATGGCGAAGACGTGCTGGGTTATAAAGGCGCAGAGGAAACCGAAGTTCGCGGTAAGGGCCTACCATCGATGCCTTTCGTGTGGGCGGTCGCGCGGCTATTTGAGAAAATTTAAGTTGTGCCGCATCTGTTTTCGTAAACGGGCGCTCGTGGGCGAACTGCCCGGGGTGATCAAGTCGAGTTGGTAAGAGAGGACGTACGATGAGCCACACCGATCCAATTGCTGATCTATTGACCAGGATTAGGAATGCCGCCCAGGCGGGCTTCCAATCTACGGCGGTTCCCTATTCCGCGCTTAAGGAGCAGGTGGCGCAACTGCTCTACAGAGAGGGATATCTCGATGGCGTCGAGATCGTGACCAGCGACCAGCGCAAGCAGTTGGTCATCACGATGAAGTATGGTGCGGACCGCCGGCGGGTGATTGCAGGTTTAGAGCGGGTAAGTCGGCCGGGGCGTAGGATCTATAAGGGCTATGCGGAACTCAAACAGCTGCGAAGTGGGCTGGGAGTGACGATACTCTCTACGCCTCGCGGCATCTTGACCGATACCACAGCCAAGAAACTTAAGGTCGGTGGCGAGATATTGTGTCGGGTCTGGTGAGGGCAAGATATGTCTCGGATCGGAAAACAACCTATTATCATTCCCGACAAGGTCGCCGTGCAGGTGGCCGACGGCAACGTGACAGTTAAAGGCCCCGGCGGGACGCTCACCAGGCAATTGCATCCGCTGTTGGCAGTGGCGGCGGACGGGAAACAGCTCGTGGTTACGCGGCGAGATGAGACCCGCTTGGCAAGGAGCGTGCACGGTCTAACGCGCACGCTGCTTCATAACATGGTTGTAGGCGTGACGGGAGGATTCAAACGGGAATTGGATATCATCGGTGTAGGCTATAGGGCCGAGGTTAAGGGCAAGGCGCTCCAATTGGCGCTAGGGTTTTCGCACCCGGTACTCTTTCCGATTCCTGAAGGGATAAAGGTTCAGGTAGACAAGCAGACTCACTTGACGATCTTAGGTGCGGACAAGGAGATGGTCGGCGAGATGGCTGCCAAGCTGCGGCGTCTGAGGGCCCCGGAACCCTATAAAGGGAAAGGGGTTCGCTATACAGATGAGGTGATACGCAAGAAGGTGGGTAAGGCTGCAGCGAGCGCCGGTGCAGGGGCCAAGTAACTATATGGGAGCGACGGAGCGATGCGGACAAATCGAACTATAGCGCGTGGACGGCGAAAGCGCCGGATTCGTGGAAAGATGGGAGGAACTGCCGTGCGGCCACGGCTCGCCGTCTTTCGCAGTGTCCGGCATATTTATGCCCAGGTGGTCGACGATGGAGCAGGTGTGACGATGGCGGCAGCGTCAAGTCTGGATCCCGCGCTGCGCAAAGGGAAAATAGCTAACGCCATAGATGCGGCCAAGCGCGTGGGCACGTTGATTGCGCAGCGGGCCTTGGAGCGCTCGGTGAAACGGGTAGTCTTTGATCGTGGGGGAAATCTCTATCATGGGCGGGTGAAGGCGCTCGCCGAGGCCGCGCGCGCGGGCGGATTGGAGTTTTAAATGGCGGAGCTGAGTCGGACAGAACAGATCGAACGAATTATCCATATAAGCCGTGTGGCCAAGGTGGTCAAGGGGGGCCGGCGCTTCAGTTTCTCCTGCCTAGCTGTTGTAGGCGATGGCCGCGGGCGTGTCGGCGTCGGGTTGGGAAAGGCCCGCGAGGTGCCAGATGCCATTCGCAAGGCGAGCGAGCGGGCGCGCAAGTCGATGGTGCCGGTGCCGATAATAAACCGGACGATACCCCACGAAGTGGTCGGCATCTATGGCGCGGCTAAGGTCCTTATGCGTCCGGCAACCCCCGGCACAGGCGTGATCGCGGGCGGCGTGGTTCGTGCCATAGTCGAGGCCGCGGGAATTCACGATATATTGACAAAATGCATAGGGACTACGAATCCGCATAACGTTGTGAAGGCGGCGCTCAACGGTCTATTGAGCTTGCAGTCCCCTGAGGTCAACGCGGCCCTCAGGGCCAGGGCCCCACAGGCGGTGAATCAATGAAACTAAATACCTTGGCCCCCGCGCCTGGGGCACGCAAACGGTGTAAACGGCTCGGCCGCGGCGATGCCTCCGGGCATGGGGGCACCTCCACGCGCGGGCACAAGGGGCAGAAGGCAAGGTCAGGGGGATACCACAAGCGCGCCTTTGAAGGGGGGCAGACGCCTATCATAAGGCGACTGCCCAAGAGGGGCTTCCACAATCCGTTCAGAACCCCAGTGGCTATCGTTAACCTGGATCAGTTGACCGATTGGCCGGCGGCTACGCCTATCACGCCGGAGGCCTTGAAGGAGAAAGGTCTGGTGCGGCCGCGCATGGAGGTCGTGAAGGTGCTAGGTCGGGGTGAACCGGGCCAGTCGTTGCGGTTGAAGGGTGTGCGCGTCTCCGCGACGGCAAAACAGAAGATCGAGGCTGCGGGTGGGGCGATAGAGGTCGGTTCGTAATGCCTGGGGTCACGAACATAGCGCGCATCCCGGAGCTGCGCAAACGCCTGCTCTTTACCGTGTTGATGCTGGCGATCTACCGGCTCGGGATCTATATCCCGACCCCCGGGATAGATCTGGAGGCGTTGCGGCGCATCTTGCAGCAGGGAACGGTCTTTGACATGTTTAACCTCTTCTCAGGCGGGGCACTCGATAATTTTTCCGTCTTTGCCCTGGGGATCATGCCGTATATCAGTTCATCCATCATCTTCCAATTGCTCGGTGTTGCGATTCCGGAGGTGGGACGGTGGCAGAAGGAGGGGGAGGCGGGGCGTAAACGTATCTCTCAATATACGAGATATGGAACCGTGGCACTCAGCCTGATCCAGGGGTTCGGTGTCAGCTACGGGCTTGCGCAACAGGGGATACTGCTCCCCGGGGCCGGCGGCATCGGATTTTATATGACCACGGTGGTGACATTATCGGCCGGCACCTGCTTCCTGATGTGGCTAGGTGAGATGATCACGGAGCGTGGGATTGGCAACGGGATCTCGCTCATTATTTTTGCCGGCATCGTGACGCGCATCCCCAGCGCCTTTAGGGACGCCTGGAATACGAAGGAGCAGTTCGGTGTCCCAGGCCTATTCGGGTTTTTGGTGCTCCTCGGATTTATCGGGTGCTTGATGGCCCTTATTATTTACTGCGAACGGAGCCACCGGCGGGTTCCTGTGCAGTATGCCAAGCGCGTAGTCGGGCGAAAGATGTACGGCGGTCAGGAGACCCATCTTCCGATGAAGATCAACATGGCCGGAGTGATTCCGCCGATCTTCGCTTCTTCGCTGTTGCTCTTCCCATCCACAATAGCGCAGTTTGTGAAGACCGACACGATGCAGCAGGTCGCCGCCCTTATTACACAGGGGTGGGTGCACGATTTTCTTTACGCGGCCCTGATCATCTTTTTTGCCTATTTTTACACGGCTGTTACATTCAATCCGGTGGACGTGGCTGAGAACATTCAAAAGTACGGTGGCTACATCCCCGGCATTCGGCCCGGGAAGGCCACGTCCGATTTTTTGGATCGAATCCTTACGCGAATTACCGTCGGGGGAGCCGCATATTTGACGTTGGTCTGCGTTGTGCCGCAGTTCCTGATCACGAAATTCGGCGTGCCCGGTTCTCTCGCGTATACCTTCGGCGGGACCTCGCTTATGATCGTGGTCGGCGTGGCGATGGATACGGTGTCGCAGATGGAGGCGCATCTCCTCTCCCACCATTATGAGGGGTTTTTAGGCGCGAAGGTGGGGGGGCGATTTCGGGGCCGGCGATGATGCGAATCGTATTGCTGGGGCAGCCGGGGAGCGGCAAGGGGACGCAAGCCCAGCGGCTTGCCGCAGCGCAGGGGATACCACGGCTCACGACTGGGGAGATGTTGCGGGTAGCGGTGCGGGACGGTGCTCCGCTGGGAAAGGACGCCAAGCGATACATGGAGCGGGGCGATCTGGTCCCCGATCAGTTGATCGTTGCGTTGATGCAAGAGCGGATGGGGACGGCAGATTGCGCGCGCGGCTATATTCTCGACGGATTTCCCCGCACGCGGGTCCAGGCGGAGGCCTTGGATGCCATGTTGACTACAGTCGGGGCGGCGCTTCAACACGTGCTGCTGCTGGAGGTGGACGAGGCGGAGATAAGGCGGCGGTTGTCCGGTCGGAGGGAGTGTCCTAAGTGCGGTTCGACCTTTCATCTGACGGCGCAACCGCCAAAGGTTGCCGGGGTGTGCGATCGCTGCCAGACGGCACTGGTACAGAGGCCAGACGATCAGGAGGCAACGATCGCGCGTAGACTGGCGGTGTATGTCCGCGAAACGAAGCCGCTGATAGGGTATTACGAAGCCCGTGGGTTGCTGCGCCGCGTGACGGCACCCGGCGGACCTGATGAGGTCTTTCGGGCAATCAGCTCTCTGATAACGATGGGACCATGATCGTCTTGAAGTCGCCAGCGGAGATCGCCCTGATGCGGACGGCAAACGGCATCGTGGCGGAGGTGCTCCAGGTGCTGGCTGAACGACTCTGTCCCGGCATGACCACGTTGGAGCTGGACCGAATGGCTGAAGAGGCTATCCGGCAACGCGGGGCGGAGCCGGCATTCAAGGGGTATCAGGAGTATCGGTATACGCTCTGCACCTCTGTGAATTCGGTCGTAGTGCACGGGCTGCCGGACACCTCTGAGCTCGCTGAGGGGGACATCGTCAGTATAGATTGTGGGGTTCGTTATCAGGGTTGGCATGGAGATCATGCCTGGACCTTCATAGTCGGAGATACAACGTCGCCTACGGCGCGCACGCTGATGCGCGTGACGGAAGAGGCGCTCCTACTTGGAATCGATCAGATGCGGATCGGACAGCGGTTGTACGACGTCTCTGCCGCGATCCAGCGGCATGTAGAGGGACACGAGTTTTCGATTGTGCGGGATTACGTGGGGCACGGGGTTGGAAGGGCGCTGCATGAAGAGCCCCAGGTGCCGAACTTCGGAACACCTGGGACGGGCCCGAGACTTCTGGCAGGTATGGTCTTGGCGTTGGAACCGATGGTGAATGAAGGGACGGCAAAGGTCAAATTGCTTCCCGACGGCTGGACGGTGGTCACGGCGGATGGGAAATTATCGGCCCATTTCGAACATTCGGTGGCCGTTACAGAGCAAGGCCCCCTAATTTTGAGCAAGGTGTAATGCGGAGCAGTATGGCGAAAGAAGACGCTATAGTGGTGGAAGGGACGGTCTTGGAGACGCTGCCTAATGCCATGTTTCGTGTGTCATTGACCGGCGGACACAAGATCTTGGCCCACATCTCCGGAAAGATGCGGATGCATTTTATCAAGATCTTACCGGGGGATAAGGTGACCGTAGAGCTTTCTCCATATGATTTGACAAGGGGTCGGATAACTTATAGAGCTAAATAGTTTATGAAAGTTCGGTCGTCTGTTAAAAAAATTTGCGAGAAGTGTAAGGTCATCCGCCGAAAGGGTGTGGTGCGGGTGATCTGTTCCAACCCGAAGCATCGACAACGCCAAGGATAACGTATGCCGCGCATCGCCGGGGTCGATGTCCCCGCGAAGAAAAAAATAGGAATCGCATTGCGCTACATATACGGGATCGGTCCGAGGACGGCGCTGACTATCTTAAGCGACGCCGGTATCGATCCGACGAGCCGGGCCGAGGCATTATCAGAGGCCCAGGTTGCGCATATCCGCGAGATTATCGAGCAGAAACATACGGTGGAGGGCGACCTGCGCCGGGAGGTGCAAGCCAATATCAAACTGCTGAAGGACATGGGAGCCTATCGTGGATCGCGCCACATTAGGCATCTACCGTGTCGCGGGCAACGGACTCACACAAATGCGAGGACCGCCAAGGCGCGGCCGCGTATCGCCATTGCCGGAAAGAAGATGGCGCCACAGGCCAAGTAAGCGGGTGGCAGGGGAGAGAAGATGGCAAACGAGACGACAAAAACTACCGGGACGCCCGCGGTTGCTAAAGAGGGCGCGGAAACGGCTGCAGCGCCCGCACCGGCGCCGAAGGGACGCAAGAAGGTTAAGAAACATGTGCCGGTCGGCATCATCCACGTTCTGGCAACGTTTAACAATACGGTTATCACCATCAGCGATCCGCAGGGGAATGTGCTCTGTTGGTCCACTGCTGGGGCCAAGGGATTCAAAGGCTCGCGCAAAAGCACCCCTTTTGCCGCGCAGATGGCCGCGGAGGAGGCTGCAAGGCGCGCCAGGGACTTCGGAATGAAGCAGGCCTCCATCTTCGTCAAGGGACCGGGGGCGGGCCGCGAATCGGCCTTGCGGGCAGTGGCCCATGCAGGGATAAAGGCAACTATCATTCGGGACGTAACGCCGATTCCGCATAACGGCTGCCGCCCCCCCAAAAGGAGAAGGGTGTAACGTATGGCACGCCACGTCGAATCGGTCTGTAGGCTCTGCCGGCGGGAAGGTATGAAGCTTTTCCTTAAGGGTGATCGTTGTTTCACCGAAAAGTGCGCCTTCGAACGGCGGGAATATGCGCCGGGCCAACACGGGCAGGTGCGCCGGAAACTCTCGGAATACGGAACGCAGCTACGCGAGAAACAGAAGGTGCGGCGTTTGTATGGCCTGATGGAACAGCAATTTCGGCGGTGTTTCGCGCTGGCCGAACGGATGCGCGGCGTTACGGGCGAGAACCTATTACAGGTGTTGGAACGGCGGCTGGATAATACCGTTTACCGATTAGGATTTGCCAGATCACGCAAGGAGGCCCGCCAGTTGGTTCGTCACGGACACTTCGCCGTGAATGGACGCAAGGTGAATATCCCCTCATTTCTGGTTAAGGCCGGAGATCAGATCCATGTGCGGGAAACGAGCGCAAAAATCGCCCGCATGACGGAATCAGTGGAGGGGGTCGACCGCCGTGGCGGTGTGCCGGAGTGGCTAATCCTTGAAAAGGAAAAACTGACGGGGCGCGTGTCGGCGCTCCCCGCGCGAGAGCACTTAACGCTCCCGATTCAAGAACAGTTGATCGTCGAATTATATTCCAAGTAATTAAGCGAGGTGGCTTATGCCAATGATGAACGGAGGGGTGCTGATGTATAAAAACTGGCGGGGTCTCATTCGACCAAAGGGACTCCTCTTCGACCGCGAAGAGCTTACCCCAGCTTACGGGAAGTTCGAGATCAAACCGCTGGAACGCGGGTTTGGGACCACGCTTGGAAACGCGTTGCGGCGCGTGCTCCTCTCATCGTTGCAGGGGGCGGCCATCACATCGGTGAAGATCCAGGGAATCGTGCACGAGTTCTCCACGATCCCAGGTGTCCGGGATGATGTCACCGATATCCTGCTGAACTTAAAGCAAGTGCGGTTCAAGATGCACCATGGCGACAAGGCGACGATTTCTCTGGCAGCCACCGGCTCGAAAGAGCTGACGGCGGGCGATATAGAAACCGGTCCGAATTTGGAGGTGCTCAATCCGGACATGCATCTGGCTAGCCTAGGACCGGAAGGTAAGCTGAAGCTCGAAATGACGGTCAAGCTGGGCAAGGGATATGTGCCGGCAGAGCGGAATAAAGAAGAGGGGATGCCTATAGGCACCATCCCTGTGGACTCTGTGCATACCCCCATTGTCCGTGTTAACTACACAGTGACCAATGCGCGCGTGGGGCAGATAACGGATTACGATCGCCTCACGATAGAGCTCTGGACCGACGGCACAGTGCGACCGGACGATGCGCTGGCCTATGCGGCAAAGATCCTGAAGGAGCAGTTGCAGGTATTCATCAACTTCGAAGAGGTGACCGAGCCGACTGAGGCGCTACTCCCCTCACAGCCGGCCTCAGTCAACGAAAATCTCTACCGGCGCGTGGATGAATTGGAGTTGTCGGTGCGCTCGGCCAACTGTTTGCAGAATGCGAACATCAAATATATCGGCGAGCTCGTTCAGCGGTCCGAACCCGAGATGTTGAAGACCAAGAACTTCGGTCGAAAATCGCTCAACGAGATCAAGGAGATCTTGTCGAGCATGGGCCTCTCCTTGGGGATGAAGATCGAAGGGTTCAACCCGGCCGAGGCCGAGAAGTTTCGGCCAAAGGATGTGGAGTAGGCATCAGCGCGTGGAGATATAGGTATGCGGCATGGTGTAGCGTATCGCAAACTTGGACGTAAGACGGCACATAGGCTGGCCACACTGCGCAATCTTGTGACCAGCCTGGTACTACGTGACCGGATCCGTACCACGCTGCCGGCAGCCAAGGAGCTGCGCCGATGGGCCGAATGGGTGGTGACCTTGGCCAAGACCGGCACCGTGAGGGCTCGTCGGCGAACGGCAGAGATCGTGCAGAATCCTGAAGCAGTTCGGAAGTTATTCGGGCCCATTGCCGAGCGGTATCGAGAGCGGGCAGGGGGTTATACGCGCATCCTTCGTATGGGACAGCGGCACGGAGATGCGGCCTCAATGGCCATGATCGAATATGTCTCGGCCGAGGCGCCGGCGCCTGCCAGTCGGAAGGTGAAGGAGAAGGCTTCTACGTCGGCAAAGGGAGCAGCAGCGCGCGAGGCATCTGCAAAGAAGGAGCGCGCCCCTCGAAAGATCGCGGCACTATAGAAGTCTGTCCATGCGTCTTCGCTATTTTTTTGTAGTCTGTCTGATCGCCGGCCTGGTCTATTGGTACACCGTGCAGCGCCCCCATCTACAGCAGTTGACGGTTGGAACTGCTGCCCCGGAATTCGCCCTTGCCGATCGCGAGGGGCGGATCGTCAGGTCAGAGGATTTGCGCGGCAAGGTCCTCCTCGTCCATTTTTGGGCCACCTGGTGCGCAAGTTGCGCCGAGGAGGTTCCTGCGCTCAATATATTGGCTGCACGCTTCGCAGGGCAGCCATTTCTGATCGTCGGCATAAGCGAGGATGGGGAATCTGGCGGAGGTTGGGCCGCGATCGATGCCTTTCGGCGGAGGATCCCCGTCCAATTTCTTCTCTTACTCGATCCGGACGGTAAGATCGCTGATAATTACGGGACATTCGGCATCCCGGAGAGCTATCTGATCGATCGCCAGGGACTGCTGAGACGCAAGTTTACCGGTCCGGTGACATGGGGCGGATCTGAGACGATTGGCGTAATCGAGCAGGCGCTTCACGAAGAAGGTCATAACTAGCTGAAATTACTAGCTAATATTTTTTAATTTTTTAAGCAACTTTTTTCGCGGGCTGCCGATATAGGAAGTAGAGAGGAGCGACACCCTATGATGACCAATATCGTGAGACTGGCGGTCCTATATATCGGCCTTGCATGCCTGGGGCTCGGATGCGATGCCTTCAGCAACGATCCAGTCGAATTCGAGACGCTAAACGAGATGGGCCTGCTGGACTCTGGCGGCGGAGGCGGCAGTGCAGCGCCTAGTGTGGCGGCATCGATCTGTACGCCGGAGACTAAGGTTACGGTTAAGGCCAGCGATACGTCGACCGTTCAGACCAACAGCGGGTGGACGACTGCCGTGAGCGCAGAGGAAGCCGGAGACGCGTCAGTTAAGATCACAATCACCGGCAGCGATGGGAGCGTCAATTTCACTATCCAGCAAAAGGGAGAGAAGGAGTATGTGGCGTGTGCCGTGGAGTATACGCCCAGCGCCGGACCCTCCTCGCTCAAGCACGCCGGGGAGACGCATGCGGCAACCGATGGGGAGACCATGACGATCCAGAGCGGATCGATCACCATCGAGCAGTTCACAGCCAAGTCGGGCGACACAACCGTAAACTCCGGATCGTATTCCTTGACCTTCGGGGAATCGGGGAGCGCGGCCAAGGCGGTCGGCTTGTTGGCGGGCCTGAAGGACGCGACGGCCCCGAAGACACTTCAGGGGACCTATTATACGAAGGCGCTCGCCGCCGCGGCCGAATAATTTTTTCGCGCCGCTTGCAGCGGTCGTGCACTTGCGACTATCATACGAGCAATGATTACCGGCACGCAAATCCGCCAAGGGATGATGATCGTCCACGCAGGACAGCTCCATCGCGTCATGAATGTGACGCATCTAACCCCCGGCAACAAGCGGGCGATCATCCAGACGCAACTGCGCAATCTCAAGACAGGCGCCCAAGCGGAGGTGCGCTTCAGCTCGGATGACAGGATCGAGAGGGCGATCTTCGAGCTACACGAGATGGAGTATCTGTATAACGACGGCGATCACTATTATTTCATGAACACGGAGAGCTACGAGCAGGTCTCGATGGGGGCGGAGTTGCTGGGAGGGATGGTCGATTATCTCCTCCCCAATACCAAGGTGGAGTGCGATTTTTACGATGGTCATCCGGTTGGCGTGGAATTCCCGCCCAGCATCACGCTCAAGATCGTCGAGGCGGAACCGACCGTCAAGCGGGGAACCGCCTCCGCCTCCTACAAGCAGGCCAAGGTCGAGACTGGTGCGACGGTCCGCGTCCCCCCCTTTGTCGAGGCCGGCGACCTTGTTAAGATCAATCCTGCCACAGGTGAATATCTAGAACGCGGTTGAGTTAAGGGAACCATTCACTAAGACATTACACGAGCAGCGCAGAAGTACCAGAGGCAGAGCGCGGCCAGCCTGGCCGTGCGACCGTCTATGTCATAGCGAGGATTTAACTCCATGATCTCCAGGTGACCCACGGCCGGATCTGCCCCGGCCAGTTGGAATAGCCGAAGCACATCGTGTGCGGAAAATCCGGCCGGATTAGGGGCGCTCACCCCAGGCGCCTCAGCGGCGGTTACGGCATCCAGATCGAACGATACTGCCACGCGTCGATGAGCCCCCGCCAGATCCCGCAGCAGACCCGCGAAGACAGTCTCCACACCCGGCGCCTGTAGGTCGTCCCACGTCCAAAGGCGGACCCCGTGCTCTCGGGCGAAGGCCCAGTGCATCGGGGCTACCGCGTGCTGCTGGAGGCCAAACTCAACTATATGATGACCGCGTAGTAAGCGCTCCTCGATCAACCGCCTAAATGCAGTCCCCGACCCGATGACCCCCGCAGGTCCTAGCGGCCTAAGATCCAGATGCGCATCGATATTGATGACGCCTGCCCCCTTCCCGGACTGCAAGAACCCTTTTATAGACCCATATGTGGCATCGTGCCCACCTCCAATTACGCACGGGATTCCGCCCTGCTTGGCCACGGCAGCCACGACCTCGCAGAGTTGCTCGTGGGTAGCGGCCGTGCTCCCGACTGCGGGGAGATCGCCCGCATCGGCTATCTGACGGGTTCCCACGGCGCTCATCGGCCCCAGCGGCAGGCGATAGAACTGTTCGCGCAGGGCCCGCGGGCCGTCGGCGGCCCCCGCTCTGCCGTAGCCGGCCACCACGCCGCGATCATCCGGTACGCCAATCAGAACGACGGTTCCTTTGGTCGCATCCCGCAGATTCGCCAGCCGCTGGACCCGCTCGCCCAGCCGCGGATCGTCCGCTCGCCGGACCTGAACAAATGAAGCTGGATCCATTGGGATCAACTGGACCGTTCCCATGCGATCTCCCCATGAATAACGGCCATCTTCATAACCGTGCTGCCGAACCGATAGAGCGGAAAATATTCGCTGTCGCATTCAAGGACGATTAGATCGGCCGCCTTGCCGACCGCCAGTGACCCTACAGCCTCCCCGCGACCTAGCGCGCGGGCCGCTATGCTGGTGATCCCTAAGAGCGCCATGTCTGGATCGAGCCCCATCTGCGTTACGGCTATCGTTCCGCAGAGGAAGAGATCGAGTGTCGGCGAGGTCCCCGGATTATAGTCGGTAGCGATTGCGATCGGCACGCCGGCCGCAACCAGTTTTCCGACCGGGGGCCCCTGTCGGTGGCCGACAAAGAAGCCGGCCCCAGGCAAGATGCCGGCGATCACCCCGGCCCGGGCCATCGCTTTGATGCCGGCATCACTAATCATATCTAGGTGGTCAGCGCTTACCGCGCCGACCTCCGCCGCCAATCCTCCGCCCCCCTGATCGCTGAATTGATCCACATGCAGCCGGACCACAAGTCCCGCACGACTGGCCGCAGCTGCTATAGTGCGCGCCTCCGCAGGTGTGAATGCCCCCTCCTCAACGAAGCAATCGCAACAGGTGGCCAGCCCCTCGGCAGCGACAGCCGGGATCATCTCGTCACAGAGGGCCCTGACATAACCGCTCCGATCTGCGCGATATTCCTCCGGGACCAGATGCGCCCCCAAGAAGGTCGGTTCTATCCGGACCGGCTGGCTTGTCTTAAGTTTTTGCATGACCTGCAAGATCTTCCGTTCAGTCGGCCAATCTAGCCCGTACCCGCTTTTGACCTCCATTGTGGTGGTCCCAAGACTTAATGCCTCGACCGCGCGGCCGGCGGCCTCGCTAAGCAGGATCTCGGGCGATGCCTCGCGCGTGGCCCTCACCGTGGAGAGGATCCCGCCGCCCGAGGCGGCGATCTCCTGATACGTCCTGCCGCGAGCGCGCAGGCAAAAATCCCCCACGCGCCAGCCGCCGTGGACCAGATGGGTATGAGAGTCTACAAGGCCTGGAAGCACTACCCCGCCGCCTGCGTCGATCGAGGTCACCGTGCGCGCCTCCGCCGGCAGATCGCTCTCCGGGCCGACCCAGGCTATCTGCTCACCATCGCAACAGATAGCCGCCTTAGGTATCACACCGAGTGAGCCCTCCCTACCTACGGCCGGCTCCATCGTCACTAACCTGCCGATGTTGTGGATTGTCAGCATGACATCGTCTTCCCCGGGATCTTGATCCCTGTCGCGTTTGCCACTGCAAGAGCCTCGTCGTATCCCGCGTCCGCGTGCCTAAGGATCCCCATCGCCGGATCGGAGTGGAGAACGCGGGCTAGCCTGCGCGCAGCCGCCTCGGTCCCGTCTGCCACGCAGACCTGGCCTGCATGGAGGCTCAAGCCGATCCCAACACCGCCGCCATGATGAAACGCAATCCATCCGGCCCCGTTAACCGGTTTCGCGGTACGGGGAGGCGACCGAGCCGCAATCCAAGTGATCCCGCCCGATTACGATCGGGGCACTCACCCTCCCCGTCCGCACAAGATCGTTTAGCAGCAGGCCGGCCTTTGCACGAGCGCCCATACCGAGCCAGCAGATCCGCGCGGGGAGGCCCTGGAATGTTATCCGCTTGCCTGCCAAGGCAAGCCACCGCGTAAGCATCGGGTCGTCCGCGAAGGCAGCCAGCATCGCCGCGTCGATAATGGCAATTTCGCTCGGATCGCCGGATAGGACCACCCAGCGAAAGGGTCCCCTTCCCTCGCAAAAGAGCGGCCTGATATAGGCCGGGACAAAGCCGGGAAACGCGAAGGGATTGGCGACACCGGCGAGCCTTGCCTGGGCCCGAATGTTGTTTCCATAATCGAAGACGGGGATGCCGGCACGGTGAAACGCAAGCATCGCCTCGACCTGTTCGCCGATCGCGCGGAGGGACTCCTGCCGATACCTGTCAGGCTCCTCCTCCCTTAGGCGAAGCGCATCGGAAAGGCTCATCCTGTTCGGGACATAGCCGTGGAGCAGATCGTGCGCCGATGTCTGGTCGGTTACTAGATCGGGCCGAACGCCGCGGCGCACCAGTTCCGGATAGATATCGGCCGCATTGGCGCAAAGGGCTACCGATCTTGGCGCGCCGGCCTTCACGGCAGCCGCTATGCGCCTAAGGGCATCATCGAGATCTACGGCCGTTTCGTCTGCGTAGCGCGCTTCGATCCTCCTGGCGATCCGTGCCGGATCGACCTCTATGCCTAGAAAACTGGCGCCGGCCATAGTCGCGGCCAGCGGTTGCGCGCCGCCCATTCCGCCGAGTCCCCCTGAGAGGATCCACTTTCCGCGCAGATCGCCACCGAAGTGTTTTTCGCCGGCGGCGGCGAAGGTCTGAAAGGTCCCCTGCAGGATCCCTTGCGTGCCGATATAGATCCAGGAGCCTGCGGTCATCTGGCCATACATCATCAAGCCCTGGCGCTCCAGCGCATCGAACTGCTCCCAGTTGGCCCACTGTCCAACGAGATTGGAGTTGGCGATCAGCACCCGCGGGGCCTCCGGGTGCGTGGGGAGAATCCCTACCGGTTTACCGGACTGGACCAGCAGGGTCTCGTCGTCCTCCAGTTCACGCAGTGCCGCCACGATCCTGTGGTAACAGGTCCAGTCACGGGCTGCCTTGCCACGCCCGCCGTAGACGACAAGATCGTCTGGTCGCTCGGCCACATCCGGATCGAGGTTGTTCATCAGCATCCGCAGGGCCGCTTCCTGAATCCACCCCTTGCAGCTGCGCCTTGCTCCCTTAGGTGCGCGAATTACGGTCGACATCGCGGCGGGACGTTAACGAATTGCCCTTGTTAGGTCAACGAATGAGTAACCGAGGCCCCTAAAAAATCCTGGCAACTTTTCGCAAGATATGCCGATACAGTCGGCGGGGGGTGGAGGGGTAGGGATGACAGCTCCGATGTTGGTCAGGCCGGCCATGTCCGCGCAGCCACAGGGGCCATGTGGCGCGCAGGATCGCCCCCCAGGCCTTAGGCCCTGGTCAAACGGTCCCTGGGCCGATAGGCCGGCACCTGGTCCCCGTCAGACTATCAGAAGGGGAGTGCCCGTAGTAGAGGCCGCTGCCGGTCGGTTTGCGGCGGCCGCAATCGCGCCAGCCCTGGTCGTTGAAGGGGCCGTGCTCGTCGGCCTGCCGATCGTCTTTGTCGCAACCCAGTGGGAGCAGTTGCAAAAAAATATGGCGGCCCAACAGGCGCGTCGCTGGCGGATAGAGGCGAGCCTCATAGCGCCTCTCACACCGGCCCCCTCGCCATTCGAACGGCGCTTCCCTGACATCGTTCATCCGCTCGACCAACAGCAGATTGCGAGGCAGGCCCGCGAACTGGCCAAACGATTTGCCGAAGACCTCGCGGGACTACACGCACTGCTCACAGTAGTCGAGGATCCGATAGGTGCGGCCGCCATCCACCAGGCCATCCTCCAGATCCAGGTGGAGGCCTTTCTCTCAGAAGAACAGCGACGTCGCGGCGAACGCCCGGACGGTGAACTGGTGATACAGGGTCATACGATATCTACGGGGCCGATTCGCACGATGTCACGCCCTCCGATTGTGATGCTGGAGGGTGGCGAAGGGAGCGGCGCACAGGCAGCGCCTCCGGGGGCGACCGAGGCGGCGACATCGGCTAAGGCCGCGGCAGGGGATGATGACGCCGATAATGGGCAAGGGGACAGGCCGGTTAACCTCGATGAATGGAGGGCGGTCGCGCGGGAGCTGGCGGAGATTGCCCTTCATGAAAAATTGGAAGGGCCATCGGGGAGCAAGGTGCTAGCCGGCAACGTTGATCTGCTGCTTAAGAGATTACGGGGATTGCACGAGAGGGCTCAAGACGACGATCCGGCAGAGGCAAAAAAGGCTAGAGGTGAGCTGCTCCACCATATGAACGATAGGGCAACCGTGGCCATTTTGGGAGCCGCTCTTGCCTCTCTCTGGTTAGCGGAAGGGGAGAAGCCCAGCCGGGAGCGATTGGGACTTAACTTCCTATTGGGTGTAATCCTGAATATCGATCCGCTGCTAGGAAAGGATCTGATAAAACGGGCCGGCGAAGGGGCGCATGGCCGTATCTGGGCAGAGACACGGGAGAAGGTCGCCGGACTGTTTGTCTGCGAACTCTATCGGTTTGGGATAGCCGAGGCAAGGGGGTGGGCGGAGTCGATTGCCACACACCTGCAAAGGAAACTAGCCAGAGAACCTGCAAGGGCCTTCGCGGCTATCGGCTTGGCACACGAGATGATTCGCGTGGGGTTGTCCGATATCGGGAAGGCGCTTCTTGAAGCAGCGCAGGCAGTAACCTGGTCGCGACCCTCGTCGTCCTCAGCAGACGTGTCTGAGAAAACGCTGCCCCCATCGCCTGCGGCCACGATCGCTTCGCCCCCAAGGAAGCCGATCTGGTTTCGCCAGGCCGCGTTCCGTTCCCTGCTGCGTAAAGGTGAGTGGGCTAGGGCCGATGCGTTTCTTGTCGAGACACTACATTACTTAAATGCACTGCTCGGGAAGAAGATTACCAAAGGGTGGGCCAAGAGACAGTGGGTGGCACTGGCCGACGAGCCGAAGGTGGCAGAGAGATTAGCGGAGATGATCGAGCGCTGGTATGACGGCAGCGCTCAGAATGAGTATGTGGCGCAACTGGGCCGTCTCCTCTGGGAGACCCGAATCGTGGAGGTACGCGACCTGGCGGCGGCAGTCTTTGAAGATGTGCTTAAGTCATTTGCAGACAACAAAAAGTATCGGCAGGCTGCGAGCCTGGTGCGATTGGCGATGCAGATCGGGATCGAAGGGGCCCAGAAGTGGGCGGCCGAGGCAGGGCATTTGCCCCCACCCCGATAGGGGACGTTCCACACCATGCTATCTAACAGAAATCATTCGTCTTCTGCGCCTGTTTTCGAAATTAGCCAACCTGGGTTCCTTGCGCTTTGATCGTTAATCGAGTAGAACGCCTTACGCATGTTCCCCGTCGGCCAACTTTTTGTGGCAGGGTTTGACGGGACGACCGTCCCGGCAGGGCTTGCGCAACTCCTGCGCGATGAAGAGCTGGCCGGCGTTATCCTCTTTCGTCGCAATATCACATCGGTCAAGCAACTGATGGCCTTGACTGCGCAGCTAAAAGACGTCGCCGGCAGGCCGATCCTGATCGCTGTCGACCATGAGGGGGGCCGTGTCTTCCGGATGCCGCCCCCATTCACTTCGGTGCCGCCGATGGCCACCGTTGGAGCGGCCGCTCGGTGTCACCCTGAAGGAGATCTTGCCTATAATCTGGGGGCGCTGATGGGCAGGGAACTCGCAGCGGTCGGGATCAATATCGACTTTGCCCCGGTGCTAGATCTGAATACAAATCCTGACAATCCGATCATCGGCGATAGGGCCTTCAATGCCGATCCCAAGATAGTTGCCGAACTTGGCTGCCGGATGATCCGCGGATTACAGGATGGGGGTGTAATCCCATGTGGCAAGCATTTCCCAGGGCACGGCGACACACCGGAGGACTCGCATCTTACCATGCCGATAATGCCGGCAACCTGGGACCGGCTGCGCACCTTCGAACTGGTCCCATTCAAGGCGGCGATCGAGGTGCGTGTCCCTATGCTGATGACCGCGCATATTCTCTATCATGTCATCGATCCGGAATTGCCAGTTACCCTATCCAGGCGCGCTATCTTCACGCTTTTGCGCGAGGAGCTGCGCTACCAAGGTGTCGTCGTTACGGACGATCTGCAGATGGGGGCGATTGCGCGACATTGGCCGGTGGATGAGGCCTCCATCCGGGCGCTTGCCGCCGGGTGCGATCTGGTCCTTATCTGCAAGGACCTTGCGGCCACAAAGATGGCCATTGCCAGTGTGCGCGAGGCGGTAAGGGGGGGGATGTTAAGCGAGGAGTTTCTTGAGCAGGCGCTTTCGCGCGTGCGCGGCCTCTTGCAGCAGAGCGCTCAGTTGCCACCACCACCCTCGTATACGGTCATCGGCTGCCGGTCACACAGGGAGGTCGTTTCCCAGACTGGTATGTCTTTTGCTTAAGAAGTAGGGCAAAAGGTCTGATTGGCTATGGAGAGGTATAAAAATATAGTTATTATGAATAGTTAGAGCGATGACATTTATGACGGCATATAAGAAGGGGGAGTTATGTCCACAGTAAAGGGGACCGGGCCACCCATAGCCGGGTCGGATTTCGCGGGGAGCGATCATGCCCTAAGCGACTGGAAATCGCTGCAAACAAGCGGAGCCCAGCGTATTAGGCAGGGGGTGAGGGATCGTGCCGATCGAGCCCGCGCAGATTCCGACCAACGGACCACCGATGCGGCCAAGGAGGCACCTGCTAAGTCAGCCGTTGGCGCAACGTTGGCACGTGTTGCAGGCGAGAAACGAGCGGATCCGAATGTGCCGCGTGCGCCACGATCCGAACCGCCGGCAACTGATAAATCGTCGGATGTTGAATCTGCCAGGGCAGAGGCCAACCTGGTAAATGCCAAGCTCAACGCAAGTGCGTTGCGACAGTTGGAGACAAAAGGACCGACCCGTGAGACTCCAGATGTTCGGCCGCCCAGTCCGCCTACCGGATCGGCTGTTCGTGATGTCTATCAGAGTCGACAGCCTGCTAACAATACCCCTACCCGTCCTGCCGTAACGTCCGCACCTCAAACGCCGGCGGCAACGGCAGGGAAGGCGCCGTCTCCCCAAGCCGACGCGAAGGGAAAGACTAAAGAGACGGCTTTAAGATCGGAGCGGGAGACACCGACCAAGAACGGGGCGCGTGGAAAAGAGGCGCCAGCTCAGTCAGGGACTGCTCGGAGTGCGAAGGCGCGCTCAAACGAGGAGGTGGATGATCCGGCACTTAAGACCACACGTGTCACTGTGGAGGCAGGGCCGGAGACGGTGACCAGTGCTGCCGGCGGCGCGGCGGCCGCACCGCTCGCCGCAAGGGGTGCCGCGTCGGCGAAGACAGCATCGCGCGCTGAGCGACCGGGGATTGCAAAAGTTGCGCGAGCCGCTGGTGGCAAGGCCGCCCGCGCGGGACTTAACAAGTTGGTGGCCGGCAAGGCCCGCGAGGGTGAGTCCGAAGAGGTCGCATCGACGCTTGACATCGCGGCGAATGCCGCCGGGATTGACCGGGAGCAGGGCTCGACCGGCGAGGTGATCTATAACGAGGGCGAGAAAGATGGACCTTTTTTGGCGGTGCGGGAGGCATATCGGGCGTTTCGCAAGGCGATCGAGCAGCCGATCTTTAAGGAACTGGTGACGAAGGGGTTGGCAATGATCCCTAAGGGTCAGGTCCTAATTGAGGCTATCGCGCAGCGGATAGAGGCGACCGATCCGGAACTGGCTGCGGCCATCCTTCGCGAGGCGTATGTCCCGGCATCGCCCTATCCTGAAAAGGATGGAAAAAAGGCGATCTTTGCCTAAACCAGACGTATGGTGACGTTTCGCACATTCGGTTTCCCCACCTGGCAGATCGGCTTTCATACCTGGCCTCCGTGGCAGGTCCGGTCGGATCGGCCGCGGTATTATTCTGATTCACCTTATGGCGACCCATTCTGGCAGGGCGGGTTGCACTACCGATTTGGTCGCCATTTCGGCCGGTTGGCGTACGGCAGGCCATTTGCCAGATTCGCCCCTAGCGTAAGAGATTTCTTCTTGAACGACACGCGCGATGCAGCCGTGGCCGGGCAGATGGCATACAACGATTGGCTGGAGGCGCAGCCATTACCGCCGCCCATTGTCCCAAGGTCGGCGCAGCAGGCAGAGGGGGCAGATACGGTGGAAGGCCCCTCGGGGACGCAGCAGCCTGGTACCCGGCAAGTGTCAGGCGAAAAAACGGAGCCGCTCTCTGTCGAGGCGCGCTTTGAGCGGTTTAGCCATAAGGTCTTTGATGACGGGAAGGATCCGGCGGCCTCCAGTGCGATCTTTACCGAATCTGAACTGCGCGCCATTATGTTGGCAGAGGATGAGGGGCGGGCGCCGCACGGTCAACACCAATCCCTCGCGCAATTGTTCAAGGGCGCTCACAAGATCGTTAAAGATGATACGTCGCGGAAATGGTTTCTATATCACGACAAACGTCTGGATGAGGGGAGCCCATCGGCCGAGGAACGAACACGGCGGATGGCTATCAATTGGTTGGGCGAGGGGGCCCAGGAAACTGAAGACCGCGAGGTTGGGCAGCGGATCGCCAACAATGCGAGCAGATTTTTGGAGGATCAACCGCGCGATGCGAAAGAGGCAGCGCCTTTTGTTGATGCCTTTCTGCAACGATTCGGCGATCTGGCGCCAGGCGTGTTTGAGATGATCTACGACGAGACCGTTAGCCGGGCAGGGGCGGCCGGTGGGGATCTGCCTGTCACTCCGAAAGAAGATAAAATAACCGAGGCGGTCAAGGGCTTGGGCTACGACGAATCGATCGCCAATGGACTGGCCCCGCACCTAAAAGACCTGCCGGCCCATCGGTGGGAGACGATCCGCGGTCAATTAGAGGCGATGGCCGAAAAGGCAAGAAAGGGCGGATTGCAAACCCAATTCCAAGCGGCAGCAGGTTTATATCTGCGCGAGTTGCTGGGGATAAAAGATGAGAAGGAGTTGAAGAAGGTTTCCTCCTATGCCGTGCGCGCCACGCGCAAACCGATCGAAAATAATTTTGGGCAATTTGCCACGGCGGCAGCGGAGTGGAAACGACGAACAGACGCAGGAGAGAGCCTGGAGCCAAAGGCAGACCCGCTCATCGCCGTGGCAAAAGATGCGCTGCAAAAGAAGGGATATCCGCCAGTAGTAGCTAGAAAGATCTTAAAACAGATTCGCGCAGCTTATCGTGGACGTACCATTACCCCGGAATTGGTCAGGCAGGCTATAGCTAGTTTGCCACCGCCCAAACCCTAATTTAGATTGCGGTTCCGCGGGGAATTACCTACAACCGGTTCCATGAACGGTATGGCAGTTGCGCTACTGCTGGCTCTCCTGTGCGGCGCGGTGCTGATCGGCTATTGGCTTGCGCGCAGGCGCGCGGGGCGGGCGCAGGCCGAGGCGACTCCGCTGGTGTTGTTACACCAGCAGGTCGAGGCCATGCGCGAGCAGCTGCGCGCCAATTTGGAGGGGCAGTCCACTCAGCTTGGCCAGCAGTTGCAGCTTGTGCAGCAGCAGGTAGCAACATTGCTAGATAAGCAGGCCCAGACACTGCATAACACCAGCTCGACACTGCATGAGCGGCTCGACAATGCCGCCAAGGTGATAGGGGAGATGCACCGGGAGCTGGGGAAGGTGGCGAGCACGGTTCAGGCAGTAGGCGAGATCAAGGATATCCTTAAGGCCCCGAAGCTGCGGGGCGGGTTCGGCGAGCTGCTGCTGGCCGACCTGCTCGCCCAGGTCCTTCCGGCGGAGCACTTCTCCATGCAGCATAGGTTTAGGGACGGCAAGGTGGTAGATGCCGTGATCCAGCTCGGAACGAAATTGGTTCCGCTCGATTCGAAGTTTCCTCTGGAGAACTTCCAGAAGGCGGTGGGGGCGACATCGGATGAGGAGCGAAAGCCCGCGCGCAGGCAGTTTCTTACCGACGTGCGAAGACACATAGAGGCCGTAGCGGGGTATATCCGCCCCGATGAGGGGACATATGACTTCGCGCTTATGTATATCCCGGCCGAAAATATCTATTACGAGGTAGCGGTCAAGAACGAGTGGGGACCCGATGACCGGCCGATGCTGGAGCAGGCCCTGAAGCAAAGAGTTATCCCTGTCTCGCCCAATACCTTGTACGCATATCTGGTCACGATCGCGATGGGTCTCAAGGGGATGCAGGTAGAGCGCTACGCGCAGGAAATTATCGATCGCTTAGGACGCCTGCAGAAGGAGTTCGATCGGTTCCAGGCAGATTTCGCCGTGATAGGGACGCATCTTTCAAACGCGCGGGCCAAATACGACGATGCCGAAAAACGCCTGACCCGCGTCGGCGACCGTCTGACGACCTTCGGGCCGCACGAAGAACCGGCGGCCTTGCCCACTCCCACCGAGATCAAGGAAGAGACTATCAACTAGCAGAGTTCTTTGATGGCGTCGCAAAATCTGTGTAATTTATAGGGGTAACATA
>JACPFG010000048.1 GCA_016183125.1 Deltaproteobacteria bacterium | reverse complement strand
GTCCATTGGGCCACATACAGCCACGCCCCGCCGCTCCCGTCAAGCCATATTTCACCGCCTTCCCCCTTCATTGACAGCTGTATCTAATCATTATATACTGGGACATGGTGTTTAAGGGCTTGAAAGGATTTGATTGGGATGCGGGCAATACAGATAAAAACGAGGCAAAGCATGGTGTGACAAATTTAGAATGCGAGGAGGTGTTTTTTAATCGCCCGCTGATCGTGACGAGGAACCCCGAGCTTTTACAAGGAGAGGATCGCTATCTCGTATTGGGGCGGACGCATGCGAAACGACTCTTGTTTGTGGTGTTCACTAGGCGCGGCGAACGGATTCGGGTGATTAGCGCGCGGCCGATGAGTCGAAAGGAGCGGATCCTTTATGAGCAGGAAAAAACAACGTAAGCCGCTTCCCCGGTTTCGGACCGAAAGAGAGGAACGAGCGTTTTGGCAGACACACGATTCGACGGACTATGTGGACTATGCGCGACGCCATCGCGTGACGATCGAATTCGACCATGGAGTGGAAGAGCCGGTCAAACTCATCTCCATCCGGCTCCCCCGCGACATGCTGATTCGGCTCAGGGCCATGGCCGTGAAACGTGATGTGCCATATCAATCGCTCATCAAGATGATCCTTGCCGAAAAATTGGAAAAACAGGCCGCCTGAACGCATCCATCATCATGTTCGGCCGACACCGCGTGGTGGGTCTGGCGACATTGGCGGCATCTGCGGGAAGCGCAACATGCCAGAGATCGGGGTTAAGGGACAAAACCGTGCCATGGAGCAAATGCCTCATTACCACTCCAGACAGGAGTCTTTATTGGCGCACTCGTTGTTCGAGGGGCCCAGACGGTACGCCGAAGGGTGACTGTTTTCTGATAATTCAGCGTCGGATCTCCATCCCCGGCGCGCACAACCGTCAGCTGTACATTTGTATTCAACGGACCGGTAATCCATGATCTCCCTTCGTTGACCAATGTAGCAAGACCTTGCACTGTGCGGTCTGGACTCCAGTCAGCGAGCGACTTACCATCAATAGCGATCAGCTCGTCACCGCTCAACAATCCCGCTGCGGCGGCCGTACCGAACTGTTGCACCGTCTGGAAGACAAGCGGAAAGCCGTCAGCATGTGCGGGATGTGCTGCCAGCTTCACACCGACCCCAAACAATTCAGCAGCGCCAGCCCCCCCCACGAACATCCGTGCCCGCAGGACCATCTCAACAGACCGACTCCTTGTCTGCTCCTGGGTCCTGATGTGAGAATCGCCATTCGAGAGGAGCTCCAGCGTCTTTAGCGCATACGGCTCAATCGCTGCGATCCGTTCCAAGGCAGCCTCACGCGTTAGCCGCTCTCCTGTGAACCCCGCTAATAACTCTTGCAAACGCCATTCCACCTCATGCCCTAACATGAGTATTTTGGTCATTTGACAGGCCCGATCTAGGGATGCGCGATCTGTATCAATTGGTGGAGCATCAAATCCTCGATAGTCAAGCGCCTTCATATCATCTACGCCGATGAATCCATCGTTCTTGATATCATATGGTTGTGTCCACGGGGACCCCTCCACCCGCAGACAATTATACTCGGCAAACTTCGGATTCACTGATGGTGGTAATCCCATGGTACCCTCCAATGCAGGCCTGTTAGATACTTGCGGGCAACCTATACGAGACAATTCCCTCTGGCAAGGCCTTTTTAAGGCCGTTTTAAGGCCGTTTTAAGCCGTATTTCACCACCCCGCTCAGATCTCGCGGCTTGTTCACCGAGAACAACCAGCGCTGGGAACACACACGGATCGGGCCCCGATGGGTCAGGGAGGGATCAATCCAAGCTCCCGGATCCCCTGATCCCACGGGAGGGCCGTCACATGGCCGATCTTTTTTGGTGCGGGATCGCGCGAGAGACAAAATCCCTCTGCCTTCCTGAAGTCGGGCAAAAAATGCTCAATGGCAGCCGTATCCCGGTCATCCACCCGTTCTGTGGATTTGATCTCCACCAGCGCAGGGGGAAGACCCGGCCGTTCGATAATCAGGTCAATTTCTGCATGATCCTTCGTCAACAGATACGCAAAGCGATAATCTTTTTTGCCATAGTCATTGAGCCGGAGAAGTTCCAGGATCACAAAATGTTCAAAGGCCTTGCCATAGCCATAGGTGTTCGGCACAAGCGATTGGGTTAATGTCCCCTCCAAGGCGCGTTTGATCCCGGTGTCGAAGAGATAGAACTTCGGAGCCTTGCGCTGCTGCTTGCGAATGGACCGATGGTACGGTTCCAGAAAGAACCCGACTAACGTATCCTCCAGGATCTGAAAGTAGGACTGCACTGTCTTGGTATCGGCGCCGACGTCCCGAGCAATATTTGTGTAGTTGATAATTTCTCCGTTCGTTTGGGCCGCAATTTCCAAAAAACGCCGAAAGGGGTCCAACTTGCGTACGATGGCCCTGTCGAGATCGAGGGTCGCGCCCAATTCCCGATGCGTCATGGGATGGAGATGGTAGACAAACGCCCTGCCGGCGAGCAGATTGGCGGCCCCGCGTTTGAGTTTCCGAGCGCTGGAACCGGTCAAGGCAAACCGAATCCGATGACTCTCGATCAACTGATGCACGATATCCAGCAATCGCGGTAGCTTCTGCACCTCGTCGATGACCACCCAATCCAGCCCTTTGTGTTGTTTGAGGATTTCATCGCGCAGGGCACCGGGACGTAGCGCATACCGCTCTTCTGTCAGGGGGTCCAACAGGTCGAGCCAGAAGGTTTTCTGCGATGCAAATTTCTGCTGGAGGAAAAAGGTCTTCCCAGTCCCGCGAGGGCCAAACAAAAAAAACGAATGATTCAGGACATTTACTATTCTAGAGAGCATACTCCATATTTATACGATAAATATGGAGCTACGTCCATCACTTTATCCCCCCCTCGCAGATCTCGCGACTCGTCCATCGAGAGCAGCCAGCACTTGTGAGGGGTCTGCACCGGTTACCGCTCGTCACCGAATGCCGGAGCGCAAAAGTCAAGACTTGACCCCTTTGTCGGTTACCGCTCGTCACCGAATGCCGGAGCGCAAAAGTCAAGACTTGACCCCTTTGTTTTCAAAAACGGACAATGGCCAGGCACCCAATACCAATTGCAACGGTAAGAAAGATATTTTTTGTCTTCCACGCGACCACAAAGGTAGGAAGCGATACCCAGAAATAGGGATTGGCCGCAGAGAGATCAATCCGCCCCTCATGAAGCAAAAGTTGCGGGGCAAGCATGGCAGCAATCACAGCAACGGGGATATATTTCAACCATATCATCACTAGCGGCGGAAAGGTACGCCGAGAAAAGACCCACATCGGCACCACTCGTGGCACCGCCGTCACAATGGCCATCGAGATGGCCAGAATCAGGAATGATGTTTTTTCCACTGTTCAACTCCAGCGCCGCAGACAGCTGCCACAACGGCGGGCACCATCACTGCCCACTCCTTCAACCCGTATTTACTCAAAATAAGGGCCAACCCAGCGGCGAGTGCCGCAACCACAACCATCAACCGATTTTGAATGAGGCAAAAAAGGAGTCCAATTAAAACTGCGGGAAGGGCAAAATCAAGACCCCATCGATTGATATTGGGGATGAGACTCCCCGCTAGATAACCAATGAGAGAAAAAAGTGACCATGCAACATAGGCCGTCATGTGAACTGCAATCGCAAAATTCTGATGAGATTCTCCGCGAGAAAATTTAACACTCAAGAGAGCAAAAGATTCATCTGCAACTTGATAACCAAAAAGCGTGCGCATCCACCAAGGCCACTTGGCAACATGCGGCGCAAGGGAAGTGGACATGAGAAAAAACCGCAGGTTAAAAAGAAAGGTAGCCAGGACAATTGAAGGCGTGGGTTGACCTGCTTGCAACAAACCTATGGCCAGGATTTGGGAGGATCCTGCATAAACAATCAGCGACATGAAGATCGTTTCAAAAAGAGAAACCCCGATTTGCCGCGCCATGATGCCAAAGGCAAATGCATAGGGAAAATATCCTTGAGGATATATGGGTCGACTCGCGGAGATGCGCCGAGACAATGGTTTTTTGAGGGGGGATGAATGGGTCCTCTTTCAAATTAAGGAGGGACCCTGCCGCGCTAATTGTTCCTACTGCTATGAACGGCCGGTGGCGCTGAAGTTGCTTGGAGCAACCCCTGACTTAACCCGCCTCGACAATAAACAACTGGCTCATTTCATCGCCGATAATAATGAAAAACTGGGATTGGAAATGGGCCTTGTTGAGATTACTTCTTACTTTTCAATTTTAAGACAGGCTGGAATATCTCGGGCGGGTCTCATCGGATCCGAACCCACATCGCATTCCCAATTTCGAGAAATTTTGGAGGCGGCATTCACACAGGGTATCGACTTGCTTGTGTATACCGCGGGGATGGCTCTTGAAAAACTCTCGCATCCAGCGATCAAAGAAATTGTATTACATCTCGATTACAGCCGACTGGGTAACAACCGGCTGCGGCAACTTATCAGAGATAAAACGCTTCCTCCAGATATCTACATGGAGAAAATCAACCGCTTGGTCAACGATGGCAAGTTACTCGACCTTCGAATCAATTTTACGAACGCAGAGATGCCTGAACAGGACTTAATTTTTAACTTTTTTGAAAAGTTGACGCCGCAGAACCGACCTAATGTTCTTTTTAAATATTCCTTTAGTACACGCGTGGATGGAGAGCCAGATTCCGAGTATGTCACTCCAGATTCTTTGCGAGAACTTGCACCGCGACTCAAGACCTTTATTGACGAATTTAAGACGCGTTTCCCCACTTGTGAGATGTATGCGGAAAGACCTCTGTTTCCCTGTGCGTTCTCCGGCTCAGACTGGGAGACCTACACGGAGAAGGGTGGTTTTGTAGCACGCTGTTTTATGGAATATACAATTTATTCCAAGAAGGGTTTGGCACTATGTCCCCCAGGTCGCGGACTTGCCCAGGCAACGCCCATTACCTCTGCAACAGAACTCCTACATCGCATTGGGGAACTCCGCAAAGAGGTGGATGATGTTTTTAAGATTCCGTCCTTCCCTGAATGTGAACCTTGTCCCCATCGCATTGCCCTGACGTGTCAGGGGGGATGTGTTGGATATAAAATGGGGCTTAAAAACGCGCCCTAATTTGAAACGAAGGTGAGGTGGTTGCCTTGCCGATCCGCGCGCACGGCTTGGCCGGGGTGGAAGCGGCCTTCCAGCAAGGCCATGGCGAGGGGGTCTTGCAGGTGGCGCTGGATGGCGCGTTTTAAGGGGCGGGCGCCAAAGGCCGCGTCGTGGCCTTCCGTGGCGAGGAAGGCCTTGGCAGCGGGTGTGAGCTCGATCGTGAGACCCTTCTCTTGCAACAATTTCGCCACATTTTTTAGCTGGATTTCGACAATGGCCGTCAGTTCGCTAGCCCCTAGTGAGTGGAATTCGACGATCTCGTCTATCCGGTTGATGAATTCGGGGCGAAAGTGTTGGCTGAGCAGCGCGTGAACGCCCCCCTCTCCCTCCGCCATATCCCCGGTGGACAAGTGGCCCTCTCCCCGCTGGGGCGAGGGGATGCCATTTGGACGGATATTGCTCGTCATGATGATGACGGCGTTGCGGAAATCGACTGTTCGGCCCTGGCCGTCGGTCAGCCTCCCGTCATCCAGGATCTGCAGCAGTAAATTAAACACATCGTGATGGGCCTTTTCGATCTCATCGAATAAAATCACCGCATAGGGCCGTCGTCGAACGGCCTCGGTCAGTTGCCCCCCCTCTTCATAGCCGACGTATCCGGGCGGCGCACCGATCAATCGCGCAACCGTATGCTTCTCCATATATTCGCTCATATCGATCCGGACCATCGCGTGTTCATCGTCGAACAAAAATTCGGCGAGCGCCCGCGCCGTTTCGGTCTTGCCCACGCCGGTCGGCCCTAAGAAGAGAAACGATCCGACCGGGCGATTCGGGTCCTGGAGCCCCGCCCGCGCGCGCCGGACGGCGTTCGCCACTTTGTGAATCGCCTCGTCCTGGCCAACCACGCGCTCTTTTAACCGCTCCTCCATCTGGACGAGCTTTGCCTTCTCTCCCTCTAAGAGCTTGGTAACGGGCACTCCCGTCCACTTGGCCACCACCTCCGCCACGTCTTCGGCCGTGACCTCTTCGTTGAGCATCTTCTCTCCCTGTTGCCGCTCGGCCAATTTCGCATTTGCCTGCTCCAATTCTTTTTGCAGATTCCACATCAATCCATATTTAATCTCCGCGGCCTTGTTGAGATCGCCCGCCCGCTCGGCCCGTTCCTGATCGACCTTCGCCTGTTCGATCCGCGCCTTCACCTCGCGAAGTTGCTGGATCGCCCCCTTCTCCGCCTGCCAGCGAACCTTGAGTTGCTTGGATTGATCGCCCCACTCGGCCAACTCCCGCTCAAGTTTGTGCAAGCGATCTTTGCTCTCTGCATCCGATTCTTTTTTCAGCGCCTCCCGTTCGATCTGGAGCTGCATCACCTTTCGCTCGATCGTATCGATCTCCACCGGCATACTGTCGATCTCGATCCGCAGCTTCGATGCCGCTTCGTCGATCAGATCGATCGCCTTGTCCGGGAGAAATCGGTCGCTGATGTACCGGTGCGAGAGCGTCGCCGCCGCCACAATCGCGCCGTCTTGAATCCGGACACCGTGATGGACCTCGTACCGTTCTTTTAACCCCCTCAGGATCGTGATCGTGTCCTCTACGGTCGGTTCGCCGACGAACACCTGCTGGAACCGGCGCTCGAACGCGGCGTCCTTTTCGACGTGTTTCCGATATTCATCGAGCGTGGTCGCGCCGATACAGCGGAGCTCGCCGCGAGCCAGCGCGGGCTTGAGCATATTCGAGGCGTCCATTGCCCCTTCGGCCCCGCCTGCCCCTACCAATGTGTGAAGTTCGTCGATAAAGCAGATAATCTCGCCGCTGGCCGCCTGGATCTCTTTTAGCACTGCCTTCAGCCTGTCTTCAAACTCGCCCCGATATTTCGTCCCGGCGATCATCGCGCCAAGATCGAGGGCAATGAGTCGTTTTGTTTTAAGCGACTCCGGGACATCGCCATTGACAATCCGTTGGGCCAGCCCCTCTACGATCGCGGTCTTGCCGACACCCGGTTCGCCGATCAGGACCGGATTATTTTTCGTCCGGCGCGACAGAACCTGGATCGCCCGCCGCACTTCATCATCCCGGCCGATCACCGGATCGAGTTTCCCCTGGCGCGCGATCTCTGTGAGGTCGCGTCCGTAGCGTTCGAGGGCGCGATACTTCCCCTCCGGATCGGGATCGGTCACGCGATGCGGCCCCCGAATCTCTTTCAGCACCTTCAGAATGGCTGTATGCGTGACACCATGGCGTTTACATACCTCCGCGGCGCTCCCCGTACTGCCGGCAATGGCCAGCAGAAAATGCTCCGTGCTTACATATTCGTCATGTAAATCTTGGGCCTCCTTGAAGGCAGCATCGAGGACCTGTTTGAGTGCTTGCGAAAGATATAGGGACCCGAGCGCTGCACCGGTCACCTTTGGGAGGTTTGCCAATGCGGCCTCCGCATCGGCGAGCATTCCTGACATCGGTGCCCCAATCTTCTGGACTACGGCTGCAGGTGTCCCTTCCGATTGTTGCAAGAGTGCCGTAAGGAGGTGTTCTGGCTGAAGTTCCTGATGTTGGTGACGCGAGGCCAGTTCCTGCATGGCCTGGAAGGACTCCTGGGCCTTGAGGGTCAGCTTATCTAAGCGCATGCCGGTAACATGGTGTCTCTCGGCGCAAAGACAAGCTATTTAACGTTAAATGCCAAGAATATCGCGGCGTTGCCGCGCCGTAGGAGCAATCGGACGATTCCTTTCAACCCCTTGGTGGCCTCCCGATAGGCCTCCACGTTAGAAATCTGCTTACCGTTCACCTCTACGATCAGGTCTCCCGCCTCCACACCTACGGCCTCGGCGGAGCTGCCAGGTTCGATCCTTACGACTTCTACGCCGCCGGTAGCACCGCGCACGAGGAGCCCTAAATTATCGGTCGCCCCTGCAGTCGGGCGATCTTCCCCCCCTTCTCCCTTAGCGGCCAGTGGACCATCGGATTGTTGTCCAACGATTACATCCGCCGTTATCCGTTGCCGATCGCGGATCACTTCAAGCTTGGCCGCATCCCCCGGCTTGATAGCCGCTACCAGTGCGGGGACCTCCGTAGCCTCCGTCACTTTTTTGCCGTTAACCGACACTATCACGTCGCCACGCCTAAGCCCGCCCTTCTCCGCAGGCGATCCCGGCAGGACGTCGCCGATCAGTGCCCCGGCATCATCCTCCAATCCGAAAGACTTGGAGAGCTCCTCGGAGAGGGGCTGGATGACAACGCCCAACCAGCCGCGATCGGTTATCGAGCCCCTACTTATAAGTTGCGGCACCAATTTCTTCGCCATGTCGATCGGAATGGCGAATCCGATCCCTTGACCCGACGCGACGATCGCCGTGTTGATTCCCACTACCTCGCCTGCCAAATTGACCAGCGGTCCGCCGCTGTTGCCGGGATTGATCGCCGCATCGGTCTGGATGAAGTTGTCAAAACGCCCCGCGCCTATCACGCGTCCCTTGGCGCTAACTATCCCAGCGGTGACGGTCTGTTCCAAGCCGGATGGATTGCCTATAGCCACGACCCACTCGCCCACCTGCAGCCCATCGGAATTGCCTAGTGGGACGGATGGGAGCAGCCTGTCGGCGGTGACCTTTATCACGGCCAGATCGGTCTCCGGATCGCTCCCGACGATCTTTGCGGGATACCTGTGCCGATCGGAGAACTTGACGATTATCTCATCGGCCCCCTTCACGACGTGATGATTCGTAAGGATATATCCCTTCAGGTTGATGAGAAAACCGGAGCCTAAGCTATGCTGCTCCCGCTGCTGTTCAGGGCTCCCCTCGAAAAAGCGCTCGAAGAAATCTTCGAACTGATCCTTAGGCCCCAGCCGCGGCATCTGATACCCCTCAAATGGATTCCAGGGACGGACCTTTATCCTCTTGGTCGTAGAAATATTTACCACCGCCGGCTTCACCTGATTCACAAGCGACACCAGCGACGGGAACCCTTGCGGGCTCAAACCCCGATACCAAGCGCGGGGAGCGCTCTTTTCGATAAAATATGGTTCTGTCGGCTCCGTCGGGACTGCAGGCGCTGCCCCCTCCTGGGTCGAAGGTGTAGCGGCCGGGGCCGCCGTTGCCGGGCGTTCCGAACAGCATATAGTCACGATTACAGCAGCAAGCGTTACGATCGATCTTCTTCCGTTCATGATTCATCCCTTCCCGGTCTTTTCGACCTCTACGTATTGCATCCGTAACGTATAGAGCAACTCCTCGAGGAGGCTGGCCTCGTCGGGCACAAGATTCCCCTTGGTCTTCTCCTGCAAGATCTCCAGCAAATCGATCGTCTCCCGCGCCATCGGCAACTGGACCTGCTTCTTGCCGGTTGCGGGATCGGGCACCACACCCATTCCTATCTGGGCCGAGGAGGCGAGCGATAATACCAGATGGGCAAAGCTGATCGGCGCCTCTCCACGCGGCTTCGGCGGTGGAGTGGTCGCCTCGCGCGGCTTGGGGCACTCCCCGGAGCCTTCCGGATGCACTTCCCCCTCCGCGGTAAAGCGCCGCCTATCCACTACCTTGAAGTCACCCGGCTTTTCTCCCATAGCATCAACGATCCGGCGGAAAAATAGTCACCCCAAGCGTCGATGTCAAGTTGCGCGGTGCTTCTTTCATTAACAATCACTGCTTGCACTTTGTGATCCGGAGTTGGTAGGATTTTCGCCTCATGCGACTCATCAGGTCGGTCTGCTGGTCATTTCTGGTGGCGCTGCTCCTCTGTACGGCATGCGCCAAGGAACGTTTTGCCATAGGGAAGGGCCAACCGTCTCACGAGATCGCCCAGTGTATTACGCTATCTGAAAAAAAGCGGTTCGAAGAGGCGGTCCAGTGCCTGGAGATCTTCAAGTCGCGCTTCGCGGGGACACCGGAGGCCCAGGAGGCCGAGCTTCGGATCGGGGACAGCCACTATCAACGCAAAGAATATCTCCTGGCAGCGGAAACCTACGAGGCCTTCCTCAAGCTCTATCCGACCTCATCCAAAGGTGATTATGCCCATTACCGAGTCGGGCTCTCCTATCTAATGGCGAGCCCCAAGGCGATCGACCGCGATCAAGGTTTTATGGACGAGGCGCTGAAGTCCTTCGAAACGGTCCTCACGCAATATCCGCAGAGCCCATATCTGGACGCGGCCCGGCAGCAACGGGCGATTGTGCGAGCACGGCTGGGACGGCGCCATTTTTATGTCGGCAACTTCTATTACCGCACCGGTGAATACAAGGCGGCGGTGCCGCGACTGATGGAGGTCCTGCTTAACTATCCGGAAACAAATCGCCTGGAGGAGACGGCGTACAAGGTCGTGGCGGCGCACGTGCGGTTGGGCGAGATTGAGGAGGCCAAGGCCATCTATGCCCGGATGGATCAGGCCTTTAGCGATAGTCCCTGGACAAAACGGGCGGAACGGATTTTACTGAAGAAGGCGAGGGTTATGACAGATGGAGACACTACGCGACCTGGTAAAAACAGCTAAGACCCATTTCGACAGGCGGGAGTACACCGCGGCGGAGGGCTGCCTACGGAAGGTAATGCAGCACAACGTCCGTTATGCCGACGTCTACCACATGTTGGGGGTAATTCACCACACGGAGGGCCGTTTTGCATCGGCCGTAGACTGTTTCGAGAAGGCGCTATCAATTAATCCACAATATACGGAGGCTGCGCTGAACCTGGCCGTTTTGTACAACGATCTTGGCCGCTACAAAGAGGCAAAAAAACTTTACGGCCAGCTGCACAAGTCGGTGGCCGGCGCCAAACAGGGAGGGTCCCCGACCCGAATCGATCCTGTGTTGCGGGGACGGCTGGCCAATCTCCACGCCGAAGTTGGCGATATCTATCGGGGACTCGGCCTCTACACGCAGGCGGCGGAGGAATATCGCAAGGCCCTAGCCCTGCAAGGCGGCTACGTCGATATTCGTACAAAGCTCGGCATCGTCTTGCGGGAGTGCGGTGATTTTGCGGCGTCCCTCCAGGAACTAAAACAGGCCTGCAAGGCCAACGGAAAATATCATCCGGCCCGCATCCAACTGGGCGTTACACATTACGCGATGGGAAAAACGGCCGACGCAAAAAAGGAGTGGAACGGCGTGCTCGAAAAGGACCCGCAACATGAACTGGCGCGCATGTATCTGCAGATGTGCACCGCGGAGCGCAAGGGATAACAGACCTCCCGATTATCGACCGACGATCTCCGAAAACGTAGCCATGGCCACAGGCAAGGCTTCAACCGCCGGCCCGCCGCCTTGTGCCATATCTGGCCGGCCACCTCCCGTGCCACCGACGGCCTTGGCCAGCGGCTGGATCAATCGATTGGCCTGGAAGCGGTCGGTGAGATCCTTTGAGACCATCACGATTACGGTCGCCTTCCCTTCGGCAGCGGCACCTAGCGCCACGATCCCGCTTCCTAGTTTCAGCCGCCACTGATCGGCCAGGGCTCGCAGCTCGGCAGGAGAACTAATCTCCACGGTAGTAGCAAGGACCTTGATCCCGGAAACTTCCTTTATCTGGGCCTTCGGATCTCCACCTGCCGTAGCCCCGCGCAGTCGAGCCTGGGTCAACTCTCTCTCCAAGGTCTTTATCTGTTCTGCCAATTTTTTCACACGGGCGACTAACTCTTGCGGTCCTACCTTCAGGGTATCGGCCAGCTCGTGGCGCTCCTGCTCCAATTGTTGGAGATGCCGCTCGACTCCTTGGCCTGTCACGGCCTCGATACGCCTGACCCCTGCCGCAACGCTCCCCTGCGACACGATCTTGCACATCCCAATGTCGCCGGTCGCACGCACGTGCGTCCCGCCACAGAGTTCCATCGAGTAGCCGGGGACTTCCACCACGCGCACGACACTGCCGTAAATGACACGGTTCACATCCTCCTCGATCTGGGCGATCTCTTCGCGCGTCATCGCGCCGTGATGGGAGAAGTCAAATCGCAGTCGCTCCGGCGCCACAAGCGACCCGGCTTGCTTCACATGTTCGCCCAAGACCTCGCGCAGCGCCTTGTGGAGCAAGTGCGTGGCCGTATGATTGCGGCGAATATGATCGCGCCGGACCGCATCAATCGCCAACGTAAGCGATTGCCCTTCACGCACCGTCCCCTTTACCACGCGCGCATGATGGACGAAGAGCGTCGGATACGGTTTTTTTGTGTCGGAGATTTCGATTTCAAGCCCATCCGTCACTGCCGACCCAGTATCGCCGACTTGACCGCCTCCCTCGCCATAAAAGGGTGTAACATCTGTGACCAATTCGATCGTCTCGCCGGCCCTGGCCTCGTTCATGCGCCGGCCTTTGATAAGGATGGCTGCGACACGCCCCGCTGCGGACGTCTCTGTATACCCGACGAACCGGTTCTTGACCCCCTCCTGATGGAGCGTTGCATAGGTCGGAGCGACACCCTCATCCCCCGTCCCCTTCCACGCGGCCCGCGCCTTCTGGCGCTGCGCATCCATCAGCGCCTCGAATCCGGCATCGTCGATCGTAAAACCCTTTTCGGCGGCGATATCGGCCGTGAGGTCCTTGGGAAATCCGTACGTGTCATAGAGGCGGAAGACCAACTCGTCCGGCACGACGGGTGCGTGCCCCTTCGGCAACGCGGCAAAGGCCTCCGTCAAGATTCCGAGCCCCCTTTCGAGCGTCTCGTAAAAACGCTCCTCCTCATGCCTGATCGTCTCCTCGATGAAGGCCCGATGCGTGACCAGTTCTGGATACGCAGGACCGAGCTCGTCGATCACGACGTGCGCCAGTGGCGCAAAGAAGGGCCGGTCCATCCCCAGCATCTTCCCGTGACGGATCGCCCGGCGCATGATCCGGCGCAACACATACCCCCGGCCTTCATTCGATGGCTGCACCCCGTCGGCGATCAGCATCGCCGTCCCGCGGATGTGGTCGGCGATCACGCGGATGGAAACATCGTGGCCGCCGGTCGCCGGTCGCCGGTCACGAGCTGATCTCCCCTCTCCCCCTTGGGGGAGAGGGCCACTTGTCCGCCGGGGGTGTGGCGGAGGGTGAGGGGGACCATTAAAACGCCCACCGTATTTTGTGCCGGTAACCTCCTCTATCTTCCGGATGATTGCCGTGAACAAATCCGTATCGTAGTTGCTCTCTTTCCCCTGGATAATCGCCGCGATCCGTTCCAACCCCATCCCGGTGTCGATGCTCGGTTTAGCGAGCGGCGTGCGCTTCCCTTTAGCGTCGCGATTGAATTGCATGAAGACGGGCTTCCAGACCTCCCAGAACCGATCGGAGATAATGTCGGCTGTGGCGATCTTTTTCTTCGACGGTGACCAATCGTACAGAATCTCCGAGCAGGGCCCGCACGGACCCGTCTCCCCCATGGCCCAAAAATTGTCTTCCTCGCCTAACCGAAAGATTCGGTCTTTCGGCAGATGTGCCGTCCAGAGCTTTGCCGCGTCGTCATCGTCGCGGAAGACCGTAACGACGAGACGGTCATTTGGCAGCCCGTATCCCTTGGTCAACAACTCCCAGGCATAGGCAATGGCCTCTTTCTTGAAATAATCGCCGAACGAAAAATTGCCGAGCATCTCGAAAAATGTGTGATGCCGCGGAGTGCGTCCTACGTTTTCTAAATCGTTGTGCTTTCCGGAAACGCGCATACACTTCTGCGATGAGCACGCGCGCGTGTAAGATCTAGTCTCCTCGCCTACAAAGACCCCTTTGAACTGGACCATCCCGGCATTCGTGAAGAAAAGTGTGGGATCGAGCGGAACGAGGGAGGCGGAAGGGACACGGGTGTGTCCTTGTCCCTCGAAATAGCGCAAGAATTGTTCCCGCAGCTCGCTTGCCTTCATATGGAAGGGTTTTTGACAGGAGCGGGCGCAAAACGCAAGCGGTTCCGGGTAAAGAGTACCATTCAGTATTTACTCACTCCAAAAAAACCACATGAGGCATGCCCTTGAAGTGCGGATCGCCTGTGAGGACGGGAACGCCGTGTGCGCGGGCGGTTTCATAGATAATGGCGTCTACCAGTCCCGCGCCCGGATTGGCCGCCCGCATCTGCTCACGCACGCGGCCACTGCCAAGCGCAATGTCGAGGGTAAATTCCACCAGCATGCTCTTCGCCAAGACAAACCGATATTCCGGATTCCAGCGCGGATTGCGCTCACGCGCATATTTCGCCGCTAATTCCGCCATAACGATCGTCGGCGTGAGTGTCCGTCCACTATTGAGATAGCCCGCTGCCAGATTTCCCAAGCGAGAGCCGGAAAAATATTCGACCCACGCGAAGGTATCCACGACACAATCGGCACTACTCTTCGTCATGGAATTTCATCCGGTCGGTTTCGCGATTATATGGCTTCAGATCGGGATTGGCGCCAAACAGGGAATCGGGGATCTGCTCTTTTTCCGAGACCAGGTGCTTGATCACGGCCTCATAGGAGCGCAGTTTGAGCTCAACCTTCAACCGCTTGAGCAGCCGCAGGGTCTTCTCGCCCAACTGGATCGTCGTAGCCATAGTCTATAGATATAATACTATAGGCTATAGTTTTGTCAATCCCCGTGCAAGATCACTGTGCTGAGCCACGCAGTATATCCTCTAGCGGTTGTTTAAGATTCCAAGCATACCCTGCCCAATTTTTGAGAGTATGCTCCGCCCAAGCGCGCAACGCCTTGTTGTTCGGATCCGTCCGAAGTGCAGCAACCAGCGCTTCTTGATTTAAGGCAAACTCCTTCGATCTGAACCAATTGTAAAAAATGTTTATGCTCCGAGATGCTCCCCCCTCGGCGTCATAAAATTTTACGATTGATTACGCCGCCTTTTGGAGCGGATAGTCGGGGAACATCAGCGTGGCCGGGTGCACGCCGAAGGCCTTTGCCAAGACAATGGCCCGCTGCTTTCCCAGTTCGACATGCCCATGTTCCAACCGACTGATGTTCGTTGCGGCAATGTGCGAACGCCGCGCCAGTTCCTCTTGAGTCCATCCCTTGAGTTCCCGGAGCAAGGCGATCGTCTCTCCCGCCGTTAAAACGGCGTGCTGACGTTCCGAACGGTAGTGTGGGGCACCCATACCGGCTCCTTTCATTAATATGTGTGCGCAACGATATCATCCACGCGGACACATTTCCCCTGTTCCATCACTCGATAAATCACCCGATACTGGATGTTGAGCCGTGAGGAGCGAAACCCCCGCCATGTCCCCTTGAGGGACTCGTCGTGGAAGCCCGGAAACGTTCGGAGAATCTGCGGTCCATTGTAGCGCACGAGTGACTTCCACAGTTCGTACTTTTTGAGGACCTGACGAGGCAACCGCTGCCATTTGCGGTCGAGCGCGTCGTGCTCCTCGACAGTCCACATTATTATTTACGATATGTTATTCTATATAATAAGTCAAGCGGCTGGTGTAACATAGCCTTGTGCGACGTTGTCCGTCCTCTTGTGGTCTACCGGTGGCTTTGCTCCGGGATGTGGCTACGGCCTCAGCGTGACCCGCGGCCCTGGCATTGGCAAGTCCTCGCGTGGACCGGGGGCGCCCCATCCCGTCAAACGCCGATCCCTCACGATGAGGGCCACGGCGGGATGAGTACCCAGCCAATGCCGGATCCGCGGGCCCGCTCCGGCCTACCCGCCACATC
>JACPFG010000042.1 GCA_016183125.1 Deltaproteobacteria bacterium | reverse complement strand
TGCGTCTGCTGCCCAAGGAAGGGGTCTTGAAGATGGAACAACTGGGGCTAAGCCCGGACGACAGACAGCGGTTTGGCGAGATGATCATGCGGCCCCACGGCATCTTCCTGGTTACAGGCCCCACGGGCTCCGGCAAGACGAGCACCCTCTACGCAGCCCTGCAGCGGGTCAACTCGCAGGAGCGCAACATCATATCGATCGAAGACCCTATTGAAAACGAGATCGTAGGGGTAAATCAGGCACAGATCAACCTTAAGGCGGGGATCGTTTTTGCCTCCACGCTCCGCTCTGTGCTGCGCCAGGATCCCGACATCATCATGGTGGGCGAGATCCGGGATGGAGAAACGGCCGATATCTCCGTGCGCGCAGCGATGACCGGCCACCTGGTCTTTTCCACCCTGCATACCAACACGGCAATAGGCGCTGTGGCCCGCCTTAAAGATCTTGGAGTTCAGCCCTTTTTGCTCGCCTCCGCCCTGTTGGGAGTGCTGGCCCAGAGGCTCGTCCGCCGTGTTTGCCCGAAGTGCGCGCAACCGGTGCCGATGGATGAAACGATGCGGCGTCTGATGGGAGACCCCGAATTTGCCGGTCCGGTTATGAAGGGGAGGGGATGCAAGGAGTGCCGTATGAGCGGGTATAGAGGCCGCACGGGGGTATTCGAGCTCCTCGTGGTAGACGAGGAGCTGCGCAAGATGATCGGGAGCGGCGTGAGCGAGGAGACGATGCGTGCCCACTGGTTGACACGGGGCCTGCGTGATATGAAGGCGGACGGCATGGCCAAGGTCAAGGCGGGGGTGACGACGCTAGAAGAGGTCATGCGGGTAACCGAGGAGCATTAGCGTATGCCGCGTTTCGCGTACAAGGTGCGTGACAAAAAGGGGGCCCTGGTGAGCGGCGAGGCGGAGGCCTCAACACTGGTCGCAATGCAGGAGGACCTCTTCCGGCAGGGGATGATCCCACTTACAGTGCGGGAGGTAAAACCAGGGGGGCTATCAGCGGCCTCTCTCCTCTGGTGGACGCAGCGGGTCAGTCCGGAGGACCTGATGGTCTTTACCAGGCAATTTCATACGCTCTTTAGGGCCGGTGTCAGCATGGACACCATCCTTGCAACCCTGTCCAAACAGGCCCAGAGCAAGGTGCTCCGCACGGCGCTCTCCCGGATCCGCTCCGACATCGCCAACGGTGAGAGTTTGAACAGGGCCTTCAGTCGTCATCCCCGGGTCTTTAACGATCTATACGTCTCCATGCTGGCTGCCGGCGAGGAGGCGGGGATTCTGGAGCAGACGCTGTCCGAACTGGCAAAACTGATCGAAAAGGAAGATTCGATCCATCGCAACATCAAGTCCGCCACCCTATATCCCAAGATCGTGCTGGTCGTCCTGATCGGGTCGGTGGTCATATTGATGACGTTCGTCATCCCCAAATTCCAGACCTTTTACGGGCACTACAGCGCGGAGCTGCCGCTCCCCACTCAGATCATGATCACGACCAGCAATGTCGTGCGCCGGTTTTGGTGGATCGTCGGCGCGGCCGTTATCGGTTCCTGGATCCTCTATCGCCGCTACTACGCGACTAGGACCGGCCGGTTTCAGATCGATACGCTCCGCTTCAAATTTCCCGTCTTCGGTGAGCTCAATAAGAAAGTGGCCAATTCCCGCTTTGGGCACATATTGGCGGCCTTGTACAAGAGCGGGTTGCCGATGCCTCGCAGCCTCGAGGTGGTCGCCACGGTTATCGGGAACGAGGCCTATGCGCTCGAGGTGCGGATGATCCGCGACGCCATCCAGAAGGGGTCGACCCTTTCCAGCGCGATGCTCCAGCAGAGCTACTTCTCGCCGGTGATGGTGGAGACGACCGCAGTGGGTGAGCGGACCGGCGCATTGGACGAGATGCTGATGGCGGTTGCGGATCACTACGAGTTGGAAGTGAGCCATACGATCAAAAACTTAACAACGTTGCTGGAGCCGATAATGTTGGTGGGGATTTTCGGGGTCGTGGCGGTCATGGCCCTTGCAATATTTCTCCCTATATGGAATATGTCGCGTGTGGTGGGCGGTGTCTGAACATGGGCGGCACGCCTAATAGCATGGGAAAGGAGAGGATATGACGGAGAACATGGGTCAGGGGGGTATGAAGAAGCGGTCGCGGTTTGAGTGGTTAATCATAGTGGTGGTCTTAGTGGCAGGGGTTGGGGTCTCGTTCGGGTTGCTAAACGTCAGGGGCAAGGCGAATAAGAGTGACGCGATGATGCGGGAGCTTTCGCAACTGCGTTCGGCCGTTACGCTTTATAAGACGGTGAAGAAGGCTAATCCGCCGTCGCTCGATTCCCTGCTGACTGAGACCTATATGTTAACGCCCGGCGAGGCGGCCAGACCTTTCTTGACGACGATACGGCCGGCAACGGGCAACAAGTTAGTCGATCCGTTCGGTCATGCGTATGCTTACGACGCGCATCGAGGTTGGGTGCATAGCGCGACGAGGGGATTCGAGAATTGGTAGCCGGGTCCGGTGCCGGGGGTAATGCGCGATGGTCCAGGTGAGCCGACGCTGGTCAGAAGTGCTGGCGGCCTTTCTGCTTTTTATACTGGTGGTGGGAGCAGTTGGTCTTACGATGCGCGCTCAGCAGCGGCTGGCGCAACAGCGGTCACTGGCCTTTGAGCTACAGATACTCCGGAGCGCAGTGGCCTTATACAAGGTGGTTAAACGGCAGAATCCGCCGTCGCTTGTTGCGCTTGCCACGGAGACGTACCGATTGCCTGGAGATGAAGAGACGCGGCGGTATCTGCAGGCCTCTCCGTTGGAGCGAGATGGGAGCGTGCGAGATCCATTCGGGACTGTTTATGTGTACGAGGCTGGTTCCGGCTGGATCAGGAGCAGTACAAAAGGGTACGAGTTTTGGTGATCCGACAAGGCGGGTGGAATGATACCCCCGCTAATGCGGATTGCCCTGGACGACTGGGAGCGGGGTCGTTATACTGGCAGGTGGACATGGCAGTCTTAATCGGTCTCGATGACCGAGGGAAAGGAGAGGGGATATGAGGGACAATCGGGGGTTCACATTAATCGAACTGGTCCTCGTGATCACTATCTTGGGGATCTTGGCAGTCTCGGCACTGCCTAACTTCATCAACGTCGCGACGCAGGCGCGGCAGTCCTCTCGCGATGGGGTCGTCGGGGCAGTGAGGGCTGGTGTAGCGCTATCGCGGGCTAATAACCTCGTGACGGCGGGCCCTCCGGGGGTATATCCGGCAACGTTGGATGCTGCGGCAGCAGGTGCGTGCGCAGCGGCCAACCGGTGTTTTGATACGGTGGTAACAGGCGGAATCGCAGACGGCGCTTGGAGCAAGACGAACGGCACCACGTATGTCTTCAACGACGGCACGACGACATTTACGTATACGTACAGCGTGGCCAACGGGACGTTTACGGCACCTAACGCACCATAAGGTATCGTTGGTCGCGGAGCTTGGAGAAGTGGGGAACTGACCGCCGGGTCAGTTCCCCATTTTTTTAGGGGGTGGTATGAAGGCTCGGCTAGGCGGGTCGGCAGCTTTTACGTTGGTCGAACTGATCCTCACAATGGTCGTCATCACTGCGGGGCTCTTCGGATTGCTCACGGTCTTCGAGGCCGCGAATAGAGGCGCGCTCTACGGACAGATTGCGCAGGCAGCAGTCTATCTGGCAAGAGAACGCTTGGAGGTGATAACCGCAGACAAGGCCTATCGCGGGTACGACTATATTGACGCTGCGCACTATCCGTCTGCAGAGACCGTCATGCTCGGTGAGCATCCCTATACGCGTTTAGTAAATATTGCCGAGGTCGATCCGGCAGATTTGGCCGCTCCGTTGGCCGCCAGCGGATACAAGCGGATCGATGTAGCCGTTAGCTGGGGCGTTGGGGCGGCGAACCAGGTAACACTATCTGCGATACTAGGCCGATATTAATGGGGGGTAACCTCTGAAAAAGGCCCATCTGCTGCGTTGCCTGCCTCGGCCACTCCTTGCGGCGTACCCTGAAGTACGCCTCAGTCGGGCCTCGCCAGGCGCCTTGCATCTGGGCCTTTTTGAGAGGTTACGGAAAATTTGAGTTTTTCAGAGGTTGCGGGGGGATAATGGAGCTGCGGAAACGGGCCTTCACGTTGGTGGAACTGATCCTGACCATATCGGTAATGGGGATAATTGCGCTGGCGGTAGGCCAGCTCCTAGTGGTCGGCTTGGGGACCTACATCTCCGTGCGGAGTCGGAGTGGGGCCATCCAGCAGGCTCGAATAGCCATGGACCGGATGTTGGACGAGCTGCAGCGTCTCCCGGCGACTACGATGCCGACAGTTAGCGATACGAGGATCGATTTTATCGATGCGCAGGGGATAGCGACGAACTTTAAGCAGATCACCGACGCCACCGATATAAACATCGTGCGTGGCGAAGACCTGCTGGTCAATCAAGCCGGCTATCTCGATTTCGATCCGTTAGACCGATTCGGCGCGCCGGCCGCCGATACGGCTGCAGTGCGACGGATCAATATCGAGTTAAATGTATTGTTCCCTTGGAGCTCCAATACGATCACGTTTCGGAGCGAACTGTTCAGGAGGGCCTTCATGTACCAGGGGTTTCAGTGATGGCGACGCGCGGCGTGTCGGCACTGGCGGCGGTGGTGACGCTGCTCCTACTGGCCATCTTTGGGGCCTCGATAGTTGCCGTAGTGGCGGAGGAGCAGGTGATAGGGGCATCGGTCGTCTTGCGAGAGCAGGCCTTCTACACGGCGATGTCCGGGCTGGAGTGGGGTCTGCGGGAGGTAAGCGAGGGCGGCTATCCTCAGGTCAGCAACAAGGCCTTCGCCGGTGGGGCCTTCACCACGGAGTTTGTCTCCGCTGCGCGCGTCGTTCGGGTAACCGCTACTGTCGGCAGCGCCCAACGCTCCTACCAGATCACGGTCCCATACCTGGCGGGCGACTGTGTCACGCTCGACACATCCAGCTCGGTCCCGATTGGCTCCAAGCGCGACGAAATCAATCGCGTGGCAATCCGCAAGGCCTGTCTCAACAAGGCCAGGATTGTCCAAGCCCAGGCCAGTTGGACGCCGGACAGCGGCCAGCGGCTGATTCGGCTGGACTACGACGGCGATACGGTCTATGACAACGCCACGGGGGTGACGAGTGGGACGACCGTGGACATCGCGGATGTTCTCGTGGTCAACGACTCAGGCCATCAATTCAGCCGTCTCTTATTTTCCGACGGGATCAGCGAAACCCAGATGACCCTCGTGATATTTTTCAGCGACGGGAGTAGCACCAGCACCACCTGGCAAGTAGTAAGCGGGGGTGGGGGATGAGGACCGGCTGCGCCCAGCGGGGCATGTCTATTCTTGGCGCCGTGATTGCGCTGATGGCGATCGGCGTTATGGGGGTCACCGCGGCGGCTGTCCTTAGCACGCAGCAGGGTTCCCGCTCGGCCATGCTCGAGCGTCAGGCGGCCGGGATGCTGGCACAGGCGGGGCTCGAATACGGGCTTATGCAGATCACGCAAGGTGGTTATCCGAATGCGACTAAGTCCCTCGGAATGGGCACCTTCACAGTAGAGGTCCTCCCTACACAACATATCGTCCGGTCTATCGGTGTGGCGGGACAGGCGACCCAGGAATATCGGATCACCGATAATTTCCTGGGTGGGGATTGCGTAACGGTCAACAATCTGACCGCTACGTTGACGGGTCCACAAAAGGATAAATTGCACGGAATAACCTTGGTAAAGACTTGCCTAAATCAGATCACGATCGACAAGTGGATAATGACCTGGTCGCCGACGAACGCAAATGAAAAGGTGATTCGGATCGAGTTGCCCACCCCCAATAATGTGATCTGGGATGACTCCGGCGGTGTCTCTTCCGGCGGCCTGATCGACAGCACTAACTACACGATGACCGACCAGATAACACAGGTCCACGAGATCCGTTTTGCCCAAAACATGGCATGCAAGACCTTTTCGATGCAGGTGTTTTTTACGGACGGGAGTTCGGCAGTTATGCCTCAAACGCTCCTGGGGACGGGACAATGTCTACCGGCGCCATAATACCCCGCCATGGGGCGGGTCATTCATTTGTCGAGCTTTTAATCATGCTCGCCTTGCTCGGCATCCTGGCGGTTATTGCGGTGCCGACCTCCGATGTTGGGCGGGCAGGGGTGGATGCCCTGGCGCACCGGCTCCGTTCCGATCTGCATTATGCCCAGGAGATGGCGATGTCGACCGGGACGTCCCACGGGTTTAGGGCCGTAACGGCGACCAGCTACGAGATCTTCGTCGGCGCCCCCGGCACGCCGGCAATCGATCCGTATAAACAGACGGCCTTCGTGGTGAACATCCCCGATTACTATCGTAACGTTCAATTCTCCGGGGCGCAGCCGACCGTGACATTTATCTCAACCGGGGCTCCTACGATAGCTGGTGGGCCTAATATAGTGCTGAGCGACGGGACGGCCACCCGGACCCTGGTGGTGACGCCAAATACCGGCGTGGTGGTGATCCAATGAAGGCGCGCGGATTTACACTTATAGAGACGGTGCTAACATTGCTGGTCGTCGGCATCGGGCTCTTCGGGATCATGGCCCTCTATCAGAACATGTCCTATAGCCTCTACAACGCGGACCTGCAGGTGATCGCAACCGATTTCGCCCAGCAAAAGGTCGAACAATTGGTCGCCAAAAAGGCCTTTTCCGGCTACGGCGCCGTCACAAGCGAGGCTGCGGAGATCCTGGCCAGCGGGCCGCACAATTTCACTCGGACGACTACGGTGGAGTATATCGATCCGACGACGATGGCGGTCTCCGTAGCCGACACAGGGTATAAGCGCGTTATGATAGATGTAACGTGGGGTTTGGGGTTGGTCGTGCGATTGGTGACGCTCGTAACGAATCAGGTGCCGCTACTATGAGACAACATGGTCCTGGCGGGTTTACACTGATCGAAATGATCCTGACGATGGTCCTAGTGGCAATGACGGTCTTCGGCACCGCCAGTCTTGTCATAAGCGCGCTAGACAGCTACGGACAGGCCCGCGAGCGGCGCCAGGCGGTGCAGACAGCCAGGTACGCGATCGACCGGATGGCGAGAGAGATCCGTCAGATCACGACACCGGCCTCGTATATTCTGCTGGCCAACGGCACGACCTTTCGATACGCGACCCAACTCGTGCCGCTTGCCTTCGTCACCTTTCAGGTTAACGGCAACCAGTTGTTGCGAGATGTCGATCTGATGGCCGGCAATGTCGTCGTTGGAACCGGATTTAGTTACTTTAATGCCGCAGGCCTCCCTGCCGTCGGTATAGCCGACATAGCGCGGGTTCGCCTGGAGGTGCGGATCGATACGGGGGTTGCCGCCTACGGGCAGGTCCATCTACAGACCGATATCTATCTGCGAAATCGGTATTATGCAGGATTTACGCAGCCTTAGAAAAATCAGTGGTTTTCCGATTGCCTTTTCCACATAAGTAGCTATAATTTTGCTAAATTTTTATACAATTGAGAGGGATTTATGTATCTGGCCTATTTCGGATTTAGGGAACGACCGTTCAGCGTGACACCTGATGCATCATACTTCTTTATGACCAAACAGTATGAGGCCGCACTCGACACGCTCCTCTTCGCAATTCGCGAGCGACTCGGGTTCATGGTCTTGACCGGCGAGGTCGGTACCGGAAAGACGACCCTCTCGCGCGAGCTATTAAACCGCTTGGATGAATCGGTTGCGACCGCCATGCTTGTAAACCCGCTCCTCTCCGTGCCGGAGCTGCTACAGGCGATCAATCGCGATTTCGGCAATCCCGTACGGATCCTCTCGCCCCAGCGGCAGATCGAGTCGCTCAATAAATTTTTGCTGAAACTGCACGCTGCCAGGCACACCGCGTTGGTGATCGTAGACGAGAGTCAGAACCTCTCGTTCGAGGCCCTCGAGATGATTCGGATGCTCTCCAACCTGGAGACGGACAAGGCCAAGCTCCTGCAGATCCTGCTCGTCGGCCAGCCAGAGCTAGACAAGAAGCTGGCCGGGCATGCCTTGCGGCAACTGCGCCAGCGGATCGTGACCCGCTCCAGCTTACAGCCCCTCCAATTCCTCGAGATGGTGCGGTATATCACCCATCGGTTAACGCTCGCCGGAGGCAAGGGTAGGGTATATATTGAACCAGGTGCTTACCGGCTCCTCTACCGGCGGACCGACGGGATCCCGCGGCTCATCAATATGCTCTGCGATAGGGCCCTTACCGCCGCATATGTTCTTGATACGCCGATCATCACTAAGGGTGTGATGCGGCAGGCGGTGCGCGATCTGCAGGGATGGTCGGAGGCGCCTGGCTGGCAGTTCTGGAAGCGACTCAGGTGGGTGGCGGGTTAGGCTATGTCCCTCATTCATAAGGCACTTAAAAAAGCGGAGGGGGGCGGTGCCGCGACACCGCCTAACGATCCCGAAGAGGCCTTTGTAGGCAAGGGGGGAGGGTTCTTCTCATCGCAATTCCCACCGCGCACCCTGATCCTGCTGGTGTTGGCGTTAGGCGCGTTCACCTTCCTCATCTATCAGAAGTTTATCAAGAAGCCGAGTCCCCCGGCCGAGTCGGTGGCGGTTACAGCGCCGGCGTCGACCGAGACAACTCAGGTGACGCAGCCACCTCCAGCAGGCCCCGCGCTGGCCGGTCCGGATCGTCTGGAACCGACCCAACCACTTGGGAGCGGCACTCAGGCCGCTGAAGAGCACCTCTCCCCGACGGTCCTCCCGCTCGTGGAGGAGGGAAAGACACTCTTCGCAGCCGGGCATTATGACGAAGCGCTCGCCAAATTCCAGACCGCAGCAGAGGCGGCCCCATACGAGGCGGTCGTCTGGAATAATATAGGTTTGGTACAGAAGCGGAAACAGAACCTGGCGGAGGCCGAAAAGGCATATCAAAAGGCTCTAGAACTGCGCCCGGAGTATCCTGAGGGATTGAACAACTTCGGGGTACTTAAGGCAGCACAGGGCGACAGGCTCTCGGCAGCCATCTATCTCAAGAAGGAGGGGAACCTGCGCAGCGCAATAGATGCCTACAAGGCCTTTTTGCAGTACACCGCGGCCACGGACAAGGCCTTTATCGAACAGGTAGAACGACGAGTCGAGGAGCTATCGCAGTGATAATGGGATTTAGGCCACTCCTTGAGAGGTGGCAGTCGCCCAATTCAGTCGGGGTCGATATCGGTTCCTCGCACTGCAAGATCGTTCAACTCGTCCGTGGGCGAGAAGGGCCGCGGCTCGTGGCGTGCGGGATGGTGGAGGCCGGGATGGGGGCCGACGAGGAGGGGGCGATCCGGCGGATGCGAGTCTTTCTCAAGGAGCACGGGGTCAGGATCGGAAAGGCGGCGGTCAATATCGCCGACCCGTCGTTGCGTATCAGGCGTATGGATCTGCCGAAGATGCCGGATCGTGACACGAAGGTTGCCATCCGCTGGAATTTTCGCGAACAGGTTGAGGTGCCGCTCGAAAAATTCGTTGTCGGCTATACGACTATACCGGAAAAGGGGACCGAGGACCGGATTCCGCTGATGGCCTACGGGGTGGCCGCCGAGGCCGTTGCCCGGTATCAGGCCCGTGGCCGCCGGCTTGGGTTTCGCGTCAGCGCAGTGGAGCCGAGCGCCACGGCGCTTCTGGCCGCATTCGATCATAGCATCGGCTGGACGGAGGGGGAGCGCGTTGCGCTGCTAGATCTGGGCTTCACCGAAACGCTGTTTCTTGTTATGGGCGACGGCGTTCTCCTTTTTGCCCGTTCATTGGCGGGCGTTTCTGGTGAGCGGTTGCTACGGATGGCGGGCCGCGAGGGGAGCATACCGCCTGATCAATCCAGAGCGGCTCTACAATCGGTAATCGTCGGAGAGGCCGTTCCCGAAGGGATGGAGAAGGTTCTGGAGGAATTTTATACTCAGATGCTCGTGGAGTTGCAGCGATCTATAGACGGGTTTGCGGCCCTCTACCGGGTCGAGACCGGGGTACAACGCCTATTTCTCTGCGGGGGTGGGAGTCAGCTGCCTAATCTGGCAGCCCACCTTACGAAAAATTTAGGTGTGACGACAACCCTTTTCGATCCCTTTACGAAGATCTCAGATAGGGACGGCCAAATGCCGGCCGCCGTGACCCAGGGGTCGCTCTATGCGGTGGCGGTAGGTTTGGCTATCCCGCGGCATAAGGGGAAGGAGTCACAGTGACCCCACAGCGGATCAACTTTCTAGAGCGCGGGCGGTATGCGCTTACCTATCAGAACATGGCCCTCTTTCTGGGCTGCTGGATAGTTCTATGCGCAGCAGTGCACGGCCTCTTCATCATGCGCGGTGTCTGGATGCGAACGAAGGTGATAGCATCTGAGCAGTTGGTCAAGGCCCTGGAGGCGGAATTTCAAAAGCAGGTCCATTTCGCGACGGCCAGCCAGACCGTTGAGCGGACAGGCGCGGCGGTGCAAAGCCTCTCCTCCGTTTTTCAGCAGGTGCCGCGTTGGTCGCGTGCGCTTAAGGAACTGGCCGAGGCGCTGCCGGCCCAGGTCTGGCTGTCGTCGGTGAAGACAACGGTGGCGAGCGGGACAACCGGCCGGATGATCGAGGTGGAGGGGAGAGGGCGAAGCGCCGAGGCGATTACCCAGTTCGTGCAGCGGCTGGATGCCATGCCGCTATTTGCCAACGCGATCTTGGCGCGTTCGACGAAAGATGCCGAGCAGTCGCATCTCTATTTTACAGTGGCGGCTGAGGTTAGATTCACTGGACTGTGAGGATGTGTCGATGGCCCTGGGTGGCGGGATAGAGTGGAAACAAGAGGCGCAACTGCGGGAGAAGATCTATTTTTTCGCAATCCTCCTGCTGGTGGTGGTGATGTTCGCGCGGGTCTTGTGGGGACCGAAGGCCGCCCAGACGCGCGACTCCCAAAAACAGGTGGAGCTGGTCTCCTTGCGGGTCGAGACGCTGAAAAAACGATTGGGCGAGCTCAAAAAACTCCAGGCGAGCCGCTCCCAGCAACAGGTGCCGCCGCCTACGACCGGGGGCCCTAATGCGCGATTTGACCCTTACCGGATGGGCGCGGTCCGTTCGCGTCAAGAGGTGATGAGCGAAGTTATCCGTGCACTGACCGGTCCGCAGGCATTGCAAGGCCTGGTGCTAAACGGCCACTCGATCGGTTCGGACGCGGACGCAGGGAGCTATCTGATCGTCCCTCTCGAGTTCACAATCGAAGGCCCGTTCGCCGCCATGTTGCAATACCTAGACAAGGTGGAGGAGTTGCCACTCCTGTTAACAGTAGACAACGTGACGCTCACGGCGCCCGCCGAGACCCCCGATCGTGTGCAGGCAAAGCTTGCGACAGCGGTTTACGTGGTGAAGTCAGCCGCGGCAATTACAGGAGAAGGGCCGTCTCCCGGGGGGCTAAGCGGGGCCGGCACGGCGGGGGTTGGTGGGGCGCCTGCAGCCGGGGGATCGGGGGCGCCTTCATCAGGTGGAGCTCAAACGGGAGGGAAACTATGAACCGTGCTATGATAGTTTTTCTGATTGTCGCAGCATGTTGTGCGATGCCGGTTGCCGGATCTGCCGAGTCGCTCTCCGATCTTAACCTGCAGGGCTTCGAACAGAAAAAGAGCGAGGTGGTCACCCCGGCGCGCAGCCCATTTGTGCCGCAGCAGGCTGGCAAAGAGGAGCTGCTGGTACAGGACCTCCGCTTGACAGGGGTCGCTTACAGGGAGGGGGAGGCATATGCACTGGTGAGCGGCAACGTGGTGACGGTGGGCGACAGGCTGGGGGGATACAGGGTGAGCTCCATCGAACGGCACCGTGTCGTCCTGCGTAAACTGGATGAAACGGTAGTGCTGCGACTGGAGGGGACGCTATGAACCGAATCGTTTATCGGCTGGCCATTCTACTGTCGATTGTCTGCGCACCGCTCGCAGTGCCGGCACAGCCCGACACCGGCAGTGTGGCAGGGATGCAGGCGGCCGGCGCCGTCCCCGGGGGTGGGCGCAATTTTACGATCGAGCTTAAGGGGGCGGACCTGAAAGAAGCGCTTCGGTTCCTGGCGCGGGTTGCGGGTCTTAATGTCATGATCCCGGAGGGTGTCGGCGGGATAGTCAACGCAGCCTTCGATTCGACCTCGGTGCTCGACGCCATCAATTCGATATCCAAGGCCAACGGGCTCGATTACGCCATCGAACGCGGCATCCTGCGTGTAGGTAAGACAGAACAGTTCAGTACGTCAGGCGAGGATCTCAAGACGGAGACGATCCGGCTAAAATTCGCCAATGCAAAGCAGATGGTCGACAAGGTGAAGGGCCTGCTGACCCAGCGAGGATCGGCATTTTCAGATGACCGGACCAACTCTATGGTCGTGCGGGAGACGTTGGCCAACATCGAACACGTCCGCAGGTTCCTGGAGAACGTCGATGTGCGCGATGCCCAAGTGCTGATCCAGGCCAGGATCGTGGAGGCCACCCGCGACTGGTCGCGCAGCCTCGGGATCCAGTGGGGCGTAAACATGGCGGGGAACAAGGTCAATGTCGTCGGGGTGCAGTCGGTGGGCCTTTCCGATGGCGGACGGAATCTGATGGTCAATGTCCCGGCCGCTGGAGCTACAAGCGGCGGTGGACTGGCGATCGGCAACCTGCCGAAAGGGCTGCAGATCGACCTGGCGATCACGGCGGCCGAACAGAAGGGAGATCTGCATGTGATCTCGGAGCCACAGATCGTGACGTCCAATGGTGTCAGCGCGAAGATACGCAGCGGCGAGACGATCTATGTGAAGACCGCAGGGAGCGTCTCCATAGGCGCCTCCTCTGCGGCGCCTGATTTTACCCGTCAGGTAGATGGCATACCGGCTATTATCGATAACAAGGCGAATACCACCGTGCTAGTCCGAGATGGCGAGACCACGGTCATCGGGGGACTGATGAAATGGCGCCAGCAGGATCAGCGTCGCAAGGTCCCATACATGGGAGATATCCCGCTGCTCGGAAATCTATTCAAATCCCGCACACGCTCCAAGACCAATTCGGAGCTGATGATCTTCATCCGCCCAAATGTCGTGGCCGACTACACCACCTCCCCACTTATGTACGACCTGCCCAATGTCGAGGACGTAAAACAGGACAGCACTCTGAAAGACCAGCCCCACAGGAAGCCGGATAAGGCCATCCCGGAGGATGGGGAGGGGCGGCGGCGGACCGGGGAGGTCCGTTACCACCGCTATCGCACGAAATAGAATTTTCGATTGCGGACCGGCATGGCAGCATGTTAGGAACCGCCCCCCTTTGGTGGACGGCTAATGCCTGCTCGTTTTATGACTAATACGGTACCGATCCCCTTTGCGGTGGTCCAGCCGATGGGCGTCGCCGAGGCTAAGGTCGCGGAAGACCTCTTTTCCAAAGGGGAAATCGTGAAATTCTTTCCGCAACAATCGTATGGATTTGTTCGGGACGCCAAGGGTCGGGAGCTCTTCTTCCATGTGGATGAGATCGACCTCCTAGGCGTGAAGAACCGCCGTGAGCAGATCTCAGTTGGGGCCAAGGTGGGCTACGATTGCAGCCGCACGACACATGGGTTGCGGGTTAAACGGATGAAGATCTACTGATGGCCGAAACGACTTCAAAACCGGTAGAGCAGCGCCGCGCGGTCGTTATCCGCTTCGCAGGCGATTCGGGGGACGGGGTGCAACTCACCGGCTCCCAGTTCACGCTGGAGTCCGCAGTGGCTGGAAACGATCTGGCCACCTTCCCCGACTACCCGGCGGAGATACGCGCCCCCGCAGGGTCACTATTCGGGGTGAGCGGCTTTCAGCTGCATTTTGCCAGCCCGCCTATCTATACCCCAGGGGATCATCCCACGGTGCTTGTAGCGATGAATCCGGCCGCCCTAAAGACCAACGTATCAGATCTGGAGCCGGGCGGGATCCTGATTGTAGACCGAGAGAGTTTCACCGAGCAGAATCTTAAAAAGGCAGGTTACGCAGCGAGTCCGCTGGATGACGGGAGTCTAGCGGCCTACCAGCTCTTTCCTGTCGATCTGACGACGCTCACCGCGCGAGCAGTAGCCGATGTCGGATTGGCCGGCAAGGCGGCATTCCGCTGCCGCAACTTTTTTTGTCTGGGGCTTACCTCCTGGCTGTTTCATCGTCCGATCGAGCCGACTATCGAATGGGTCGAGGCCAAGTTCGACAAGGACCCTAAGTTCGTCGCGGCCAACCCGGACGTCCCCTATTTCTAGGAGCCTATCCGATCACCCCGGCCAGTGACCTGCTTCATGAACTGGCGCGCTACAAGGCTGCCGGCGTTGTCACAGTACAGGCTGAAGATGAAATAGCGGCGGTTGGTGCGGCGCTGGGCGCTTCATACGGCGGGGCCATCGGCGTGACAGCCACGAGCGGTCCTGGTATGGACCTGAAGGCAGAGACGATCGGACTCGGCGTCATGGTAGAGCTCCCACTGGTAATCTGCGATATTCAGCGTGCGGGACCGAGTACCGGACTCCCCACCAAGACCGAGCAGGGGGACCTTCTGATGGCGATGTACGGGCGGCATGGGGAGTGTCCTGTGCCGATCTTGGCGGCAACCACGATAGCAGATTGTTTTGACATCGGTTACGAGGCGGTGCGGCTAGCCGTTAAGTATATGACGCCGGTGATCCTCCTCTCCGATACGTTGCTTGCCAACGGCGCCGAGCCGTGGCTGTTGCCAGATCTCGACCGACTCTCGCCGATCATCGCAGCTCAGCCGACGGATCCGGCGACGTTTGCCCCGTATCATGGGCTACTCCAGGCATGGCGGGCTGCGAGCACCGGATCGGCGGGCTGGAAAAGGAAGACGGTAGCGGCAATGTGAGCTATTCCCCGACTAACCATGAGTTGATGGTCCGACAGCGGTCGGAAAAGATCGCAGGGATAGTCCGCGAGATTCCCCCGACTACCGTGCACGGTCCGGAGCGCGGCGATCTCCTCGTGATCGGTTGGGGGAGCACATACGGCGCGATTAGGGCAGCGGTAGAGGTCCTTCAGCAAGAGGGCCTGAGTGTGGCGCACGCGCACCTCCGTTATCTCAACCCGCTCCCAGCCGATCTTAGCGGTGTCATTGGCCGCTATCGACGAGTAGTCGTCCCTGAGCTAAATTGCGGTCAGTTAGCCAGACTACTGCGGGCGGAGTATCTCGCAGATGTCCAGTCGATCACCAAGGTCCAAGGCAAACCGTTGCGCGTGGGGGAGTTGGTTCAACATCTCCGAACGTATTGTACAGTAGCATCTGTGGTGAGCACGACCTGTGCAGCATGTGAGCGGGTGACGCCGGCCGGGGGACCCCCGATGCCGCCAGCAGCGTAAGCGATGCCGGCAGCGGGGGTGGACGGTGGCAGGACCCGCCCCCGAGAGAGCAACTATGGTACTGACGCGCAAAGATTTCGTCACCAATCAGGACATCCGCTGGTGCCCCGGCTGCGGGGACTACGCCATCCTTTCGCAGGTTCAGCGCCTTATGCCGGAACTCAATATCCCACGCGAAAACATCGTCTTTGTCTCCGGGATCGGTTGCTCCAGCCGGTTTCCCTACTACATGAACACCTATGGATTTCATACTATCCATGGGCGCGCCCCGGCAATTGCCACCGGACTTAAGACCTCTCGTCCGGAGCTGGAGGTCTGGGTAGCCACCGGCGACGGCGATGCCTTGAGCATCGGCGGTAATCATTTCATCCATGTTTTGAGGCGAAATGTTGGTCTGCGGATCCTGCTGTTTAACAACCGGATCTACGGCCTTACCAAGGGTCAATATTCGCCTACCTCAGAGAAGGGGAAGGTAACCAAATCGGCCCCCTTTGGGACCGTGGAGGCGCCGGTAGAGCCGATTGCCCTGGCCCTTGGGGCAGGCGGGACGTTTGTAGCGCGAACGATCGACGTGGAGAATCAGCATATGCCGGAGGTCTTAAAGCGCGCAGCAACGCATAAGGGTTGTGCCTTTGTCGAGATCTACCAGAACTGCAATATTTTCAATGATGGGGCGTTTGACTATACCATCGATCGAGAACATAAGGCCGACCGGCAGTTGCTCTTGAAACATGGCGAGCCGCTTCTCTTCGGCAAGAATAAAGAGAAGGGGATCCGGTTAAATGCCAAGCTACATCCGGAGATCGTGGCCTTGGACAACGGGGCAGGCGCCGCTGATTGCATCATCCATGACGAGACCAATCCGGTCATCGCTGCCATCTTGGCGCGCCTGCAACCGCCCGAATTTCCGACCCCGCTCGGCGTCTTTTACGCCGTTGAGAAGCCGACCTACGAAGCCGGAGTGGCCAACCAAATTGCCGCTGCAAAGGCCAAAAAGGCGCAGTCCGTCCGGGATCTTTTAAGCGCCGGACACTGTTGGACTGTTACATAGGCAACATTACCACCATTAACCTGCTGCACTATTCATGCATGCCATACTTTAGGTATGCCATAATTGTTCTTTCAACACCTCTATTCTCCGGGGAGCCGTAGAGCCTTCCAGGCCGCGTCAGAAACCGTCGCGGAGTTTGCCAGATGGGGGTTTCTGGCCTCGGCCCGGCCGGTAATAGCCCAAGCAGGCAAGCGGACCGTCGGCTCATACCCTGCCTGGGCCAGGCGCAACATCCTTCGTCGGTTACTTGTGGAGCGACGCGAAATTACGCTGGCTATCTATCTTGCCGCCCTGCACGGCTCCCTGTCCCGTCAGCAGGCCTATTTAGATCTGCAACAATTTCCTGAGCTCCGCCGCACTGGCCACGGCCGCGGTGCCACATGGTGCCTCAAGGCCTAAACCTTTTCTATTGAAGCGCCCTCGCGAGGCGGGTGAGCACCCGCTCCTTGCCCAGGATCGCCATGACCTCAAAGATCCCTGGGCTTACGGTGGTGCCGGTGAGGGCTACACGGATCGGTTGGGCAATGTCGACTAGTTTCAGGTTATGTTGTTTTTGCAGCTCCTCAAGGATCGGTTTGAGAGTTAGATCGGACAGGTCGCTCACCTGACCTAATCGTTCCGCAATTTCCTTTAGCAGGCCCTTCTTCTCTGCTGTCAGCCACTTGGTCACCGCGGCCTCGTCGAATGTGACCGCATCGCGCAGATAAAACGCGGTGATGGCCGCCAATTCATCGAGCGTCTTCCCCCGCTCTCTCTCCGAATGGAGGGCCCGCGCGGTGTAGCCACGATCGACGATCGCGAGCCCCTGTTTTTCGAAAAATGGTCGTGCGAGGTCCACTAGTTGATCGTCCGTGTATTTTTTGAGGTGTTCGCTGTTCACCCACTTGAGCTTTTCCGGATCGAAGACCGCCGGGGCCTTCCCGACATCCTCCAACCGGAAGAGGCGGGTCATCTCGTCCATCGTAAATATCTCCTGGTCGCCATGCGACCAGCCGAGCCGCGCCAAGTAGTTGAGCAGGGCCCCCGGCAGATATCCGGCATCCCTGTAGGCGATCACGGAGGTCGCCCCGTGGCGTTTCGAGAGCCGCTGCTTATCGGCGCCCAGGATCATCGGGAGGTGGGCAAAGATAGGTGCGGGGTAGCCTAAGGCCTGATAGAGCAAAATCTGGCGTGGCGTGTTGTTTAAGTGATCGTCTCCCCGGATGACATGCGAAATCTGCATCGTCACGTCATCTACAACGACGGTGAAGTTGTATGTCGGCGTTCCGTCACTGCGCAGGATAATCAGGTCGTCGAGTTCCTTGTTATCGACCGCGATCTCGCCACGGATCATGTCATGGACAACTGTCGTTCCAGTCAGCGGTGCGGCGAAACGGATACAGAAGTTCCGTTCTTCGTTCTTCGTTCTTCCCGCCGCACTACCGGCGGGCAAGCGTTCTTCGTTCCGGCATTTTCGATCGTACGTCGGCTTCCTCCCCGCTGCGAGGGCAGCCTTCCGGACCTCTTCCAGCCGCTCAGGTGAACAGGTGCAGCGATACGCCTTCCCTTCGGCAAGCAACCGGTCGACATGTTCCCGGTAGATCGGCATTCGCTCCATCTGATGAAACGGCCCCTCGTCCCATGTGAGACCAAGCCAGCTCATCCCGTCCAAGATGGATTGCGTATATTCCTGCGTCGAGCGTTCCGTGTCGGTATCCTCAATTCGGAGGATGAACACCCCCTGCTCCCGGCGCGCGAAGAGCCAATTATAGAGCGCGGTGCGGGCGCCGCCGATGTGGAGGTGACCGGTGGGGGAGGGGGCGAACCGGACGCGGACGCTCATTTGCAGGCCCCCGAAAGCGGATGTGCCGCCAACTCTTTCATCAATCTTTCCGTTTGTGCGAAGCCGTCGGCTGCCTCCTTGGCTAATTCTGCAGCAAATCGCCCGCCCCGAATCTCGTCGAGCGCGTCACGCATCGCAGCGCGTGCCCCTTCACCGATCACCCTCGGTCCGCGCGTGAGAGCCCCGTACTGTGCCGTGCGACTGGTCCTCGCCATCCCGCCGCTAAGTCCCTCGCGGGCAAACAGTGTGGCCAGGTCTTTGACCTCTTGAAGACAGATGTAATGAGCCATCATGCGACTATATCCGGCATCGACCATCGCCTGAAATGCGGCACGAATAAGACACATTAAGCCGCCGCATGAGAGGACCTGCTCGCTGAAAAGGTCCGTTTCGGTCTCCTCGCGCACGGTTGTATCGAAGACCTGCCGCGCTTCGCGCACCAGCGCCTTGGCGTATGTATGTGCAAGTGCCCCCGCGTTT
>JACPFG010000049.1 GCA_016183125.1 Deltaproteobacteria bacterium | reverse complement strand
CACGCAGGTGCATAGCGACAAGATCCCGCTGGCGCCGAGCGGCGGATCGTATCCACTTGTCACGGAGTCGATCCAGCCTTCCGGGACCCATTTTGACCCGCCGGCGAAAATTACGATACCGAACACCGTGGGTCTGTCCCCTGGAAGTGTGGTCGATTTCCTGTCGTATGATGACGGCTTGAGGCAGTTTGTCCCGGTGAGCATGTCCACGGTATCGGAAGATGGTTCGGTCATCGTGACGGATACCGGTTGGGGGCTCCCCAAGACTGCCTGCTGGTGTTATCACGGCGGGCCGCCGCCTCCTCCGGGCTGTATCAGTGGTTGCGACGATGGAAATGCCTGTACCGTGGATTCTCCCTTCGGCTTGTGCGGGTGCACGCACATTCCGATCGACTGTGATGATGGCGATGCGTGCACTGTAAATTCCTGTAATACGTTCACGGGCAGCTGTATCTCAACGCCAGTCGATTGTAATGATGGAGACGTGTGTACGGTGGATAGTTGTGTTGCAGGAGCCGGCTACTGCTCTCATTCTTCAGTCGGCCCCACCTGTTGCGGCAACGGGATTTGTGAATTGGGTGAAGTCTCCACTTGCACTGATGATTGTGGAGGATTTTGCACGGGAAATACAACTTTCGTCGACTGCATGAATGACAATGCCCATTTTCTAATCGAGTGCTTCGAACTGAGTACGGGTGATCCAGCTGCAGATGCTGCCATCGAGGCAGCGGCCGAAGCAGCCTGCACAACTCTTTGTCTCGCGGGTCCGAATCCCGGTTGCACAGCTTGCTTGGCTACGGTTGCAGGTTATGCACTCGTCTCATCAGCCGCACAAGCTACGTGTCTCTTACAATTCGGCATCAACGTTGTGGCTTGTAGCGCTATTTGTCTATTGCCTTAGGAGTTTATATTGTGATGCCACCTTTTAAGAAAGGTTTTTTTCTCTTTCTTTTCGGACTCCTGGGTGTTCTTTTTTCAGCCCCCGCCCAATCCCTCCCCACCTCCTTCGAAACCTGCACCGCGGCGGTGTTGAACCGGAGCGCCCTCGTCGCGGCGGACGGGCAATTTCGCATCTTTAACATCCCGACCGGAAGCATCCAGCGGGTCCGGATGACCTGCCCGGTTGAGGGGCAAACCCTGATCGGCCAGTCGGGTTATGTCCAACTCGCTCCGGACCGGATCATTTCCCTTTCGTCCTATACGGATTTTGTCTTCGGGCTCGCCAATCAAGTGCCTTCAATCGTTCGCCTCGAAGTCGGCGACCGAATGCTTGCACAAGCCGGGGCGACGCAACAACTCACGGCGACCGGGACGTACCCCGATAATTCCACACGCGATCTCACCGGTGCGGAAGCGGGGACAAGTTACATCTCAAGCAATCTTACAGTCGCCTCGGTCAGCCCCGAGGGACTCGTCACCGCCGGCACGCGGAGCGGCACGGCCATTATTTCCGCGGTCAACGAAGGGGTCTTGGGATCGATTGCGATGACCGTCCAACTCACGGCAGACAGCGACGGCGACGGGATGCCGGACGACTATGAGATGTTGTTTGGCCTCAATCCGAACGATCCGGCCGACGCGGCGCTCGATCCGGACGGCGATGGGCTCACGAACCTGCAGGAGTTCCAGACCGGCACCCTGCCGAATGTCGCCGATACGGACGGCGACGGGATCAAGGACGGCGCGGAAGGCGCCGCGCACACCAATCCTCTGAATCCGGACACCGACGGCGATGGGATTCTGGACGGGAAAGAGGGGCCGATCTCCACCATTCCCACCGACGCGGATACCGATAACGATGGCCTGCCCGACGGGCTCGAGGGGAGGTTGGGACTCAGCCCGATATCGATTGATACCGATGGAAATGGGATTGCGGATGGAGACGAGGATTTTGACGGCGATCAACTCTCCAATGCCGATGAGGTGCTTAAATTCACCGATCCCGCCAACCCCCACAGCGATGAGGATGACTTGGCCGACGGGGCGGAGGTCTTGAACGGCGCCGATCCGCTCGACCCCGACACCGACTTCGACGGCCTTGAGGATCATATCGAGGTGGCAATCGGTCTCTCGCCTTAACGGTGTCACCGATGCCGACGAGGATACGGACGGCGACGGATTGACCAACATCGTGGAGCAGGAGATGAAGACCGATCCGGGTGATCCGGATACCGACACGGACGGGCTGACGGATGGAGCAGAGGCCTTCACCCACGGGACCGATCCCTTGGAACGTGATACGGACGGCGACGGACTGAAGGACTCGATTGAGGTCGCACTCGATCTCTCACCACTGGCAACCGATTCCGATGGCGATGGCATCGCCGACGGCGATGAAGATACCGACGGGGATGGACTGACGAATTTCGCCGAGGTAACTACCTATATCTATACCCGGATCGACACCATCGCGGGAAACAGCGCGGCCTTCGCCGATGGGGACGATGGCCCGGCGCTCATGGCAGGCCTCTATCGGCCCAACGGGGTCACCGTTGACCGGCGTGGAAATGTCTACCTTGTCGAATCGCAGAGGTTGTTGATCCGCAAGATAAATAAAAAAGGGATTATCACACGGTTTGCAGGAAGGGAGCAGTTCGGTTTCTCGGGAGACGGTGGATTGGCCATCGGCGCCAAATTCCTGATGACCCATTCCGGCGCCCCTTCCGGCTTGGTTGACATCGCCGCAGACGAGGCCGGGAATGTGTATGTCACGGACAATCTGAACGCCCGCATCCGAAAAATTGACCGCCGCGGCGTGATCACCTCGGTTGCCAGTACCCCTCCGGTGCCCCTTAAGAGCCATGGGTTGGCCGTTGATCGTTCGGGGAATCTCTTTATTTCGGCAACGGAAGTTGGCCAGCTCCTTCAGTTAACCCCCGGGGGTCAACTCAAAACCGTCGCGAGTGGTCTGAACGGTCCCAACGGCCTGGCAATCGATCCGCAGGGGAATCTCTTCGTCGCGGAGCTCTTTGGCGGCAAGCTCACAGAGGTAACGCCGTCAGGAGACAAAACTCTGATCGCGAATATCTTTTCTCCCTCCGACATCACGATGGATCAGGCGGGCACGCTCTATGTGTCCGACAGATTGGCGGTGCAAATCTTCAAAATCCTCCCCTCAGGCAATGTCGAAGCGATGGTTTCGGGAGTGCCGGGTTTTGCCGATGGTGGGCTGCCGGGCGGTGCGCGTGTCAACGCACCAAATTCGATTGCGATAGATGCCGACGGTAACCTCTACATCGCCGACACCTTCAATGACCGGATTCGAAAGATGCCTGCTGTCACCACCGACCCGGGCAACCTCGACAGCGATGGCGACGGGATGCCGGACGGCGCCGATGCGACTCCCTTGGGGCATGACGACGATCACGATTTCATCCTCTCCGGTAAAGATAACTGCCCATCGGTAGCGAACCCCGATCAGGCCGACAACGAAGGGGATGGCATCGGGGACGCCTGCGATCCCGACGATGATAACGATGGTGTGGGAGATACGCAGGACAACTGCCCCATCACCGCCAATCCCACGCAGGTCGACACCGATCATGACACGCGCGGGGATGCCTGTGACCCTAGCCCGCTGGGACATGACAACGACGGAGATGGGCGGCCCTCCAGCCAGGATAATTGCCCGGCCCTCTCGAATCCTGATCAGGCCGATCGAGATCAGGATGGGGTGGGGGATCTCTGTGACGGGGATCGGGATAACGACGGCCTTCCCGATGCCCAAGAGGTTAGCGTGGGCCTGGACCCCGATAATCCTGACACCGATGGCGATGGGATCCTGGATGGGGCGGAACTCGTGGGGCTGATCACGACGGTTGCGGGAACTGGGGTGCGGAGCTTCAGCGGAGACGGCGGGCCCGCCACCGAGGCCACGTTGTTCAATCCGCAGGGAGTGGCAGTAGACGGCCTGGGTAACCTCTTTATTGCCGATATCCATTCGGGGTTTGAGTCTGTCGGGCGGATTCGGAAGGTGGATACAAACGGGATCATCACCACGGTGGCCGGGGGTGGAGTTTCCTTAGGAGATGGCGGGCCTGCCGACCAGTCCCGGCTCCGTACCCCCTTTGATGTCGTGGTTGATGCGACAGGCAATCTCTTTATCGCCGATCTTCAAGATGGCCGGGTGCGCAAGGTGGCTCCCAACGGGATGATCACGACCTTTGCGGGCAACGGCTTCCTTGGAGGCGGTGTCGACAATGGCCGACCGGCAACGGAGGTTGTCGTGCGTCCCTGGGGCCTGGCCATAGGTCCATTGGGACAACTCTTCATTTCCGAGAACTGGTCTCACGTGGTTCGGAAGGTAGATGGGGATGGCATCATCACCACGGTAGCCGGCACGGGGGGCTTTGGGGCCATCGGGGATGGAGGACCGGCAACGTTAGCCTCGGTATCCGAACCCCGGGGCCTGGCAACCGACCTGTTAGGCAATCTCTTTATCGCAGCGAGCAACCGGATCCGGCAGGTGGACACGGAGGGGGTCATCACGACGGTGGCTGGGACCGGCCAATCGGTCCAATTCGGATTCAGTGGAGATGGCGGTCCGGCTACAGCTGCCAGGATTGGGGGAAACGGCATTGCGGTGGATGACGCAGGCAATCTCTATATTGCCGATGGGCCATACCAACGGGTCCGAAAGGTCGATACCGCGGGGATCATTACCACAATCGCCGGCACCGGCATTTACGGTTACACCGGCGATCAGGGCCCGGCGCTCTCCGCGCAGCTGGCTCGTCCGGCCGATCTGGCGGTCGATACGGAAGGGAACCTCTTTGTCGCCGACTATGGCAACGCAGTTATCCGGAAGATCACGTTCGTGTTGCCTCAAGCGGATGCCGATCAAGACGGGGCAGTCAATATCAGCGACAACTGTCCCTTCCTTGCCAATCCCGATCAGTTGGATACCGATGGGGATAAACAGGGAGATCTGTGCGATCGCTTTCCGACCGGGCCCGATCCGGATGGCGATCAGGTCCCCCCAAGTCAGGACAATTGCCCCGTGCTCTACAATCCTGACCAGACCGATACCGATGCCGATGGTCAAGGCGATGCCTGTGACGTCGATGATGATAATGATGGATTGACCGACCAGGAAGAAAACGCGTTGGGAACGAATCGCTTGAAACCGGACACCGACGCGGATGGCACGGGGGACAAACAGGATAATTGCCGACTGGCAGCGAATCCCGACCAACTGGATACCGATGGCGACGGTCAGGGCGATGTCTGTGACGCCGATGATGACAACGACGGGCTGGCGGATCTTCAGGACAATTGCCCACTGGTCGCCTCCCCCGATCAGACCGATACGGAGGCCGATCACATCGGCAATCTCTGCGACCCCGATGACGACAACGACGGCGTGGAAGATGCGGCCGATAATTGTCCGCTGGCGCGGAATGACGATCAGGCCGATGCCGACGGAGACGGGTTGGGAGATCTCTGCGATCCGGCCGTGGCAAGCGGCGATGGCGATGCAGATGGGTTCCTCGACCCCGCGGATAATTGTCCGCTCGTGACCAATGCAACACAGGCGGATCTCGATAGCGATGGCCGAGGCGACGCCTGCGATGGCGATGCCGACGGCGACGCCCTCACGAATGCCCAAGAACATGTCTTGGGGTTGGATCCCTTGAGCGCCGATAGTGATGGGGATGGCACACCGGACACCCACGAGGTGATCGGGGTGATTACCACGCTCGCGGGGAATGGGAGTGGCGGGTTCAGCGGCGATGGCGGGCGGGCCCGGCTCGCGGCATTGACGACGCCGTTTGGGGTCGCTGTCGATCCGGAAGGAAATACCTACATCGCCGATCGCGGGAACTTCCGGGTTCGCAAGGTGGACACGAGCGGGATCATTACCACCGTGGCGGGCAATGGGACACATAGCTTCATCGGAACGAGTGGCCCCCACGGCGATGGCGGGCCGGCGACGGAGACCGAGATAGATCCCTATGACGTGGCGGTAGACACGCAAGGCAATCTCTACATCGCGGATGTGCAAAACCAGCGGGTCCGCAAAGTAGATCCGAGCGGCATCATCACCACGATCGCCGGTTCCTTCCAAGGCTTCGACGGGGACGGCGGCTTGGCAACAGCGGCGCGTTTATCTTACCCCCAAGGTGTTGCGGTGGATCCGCAAGGCAACCTCTATATTGCGGACACCAATAATCACCGGATCCGGAAGGTGGATCCCGAAGGGATCATCACGACGGTAGCCGGGAGTAGCACGCGTGGCTTCGGCGGGGATGGCGGACCGGCGACCCAAGCCGCGTTCAACGGGCCGGATTTGCTCCGCCGGCCCCACCGGGGAGGGCGTTCAGGCAGTTCAGACCGCATTGGCTAATCCTACGGGCGTGGCGGTCGATGAGGCCGGGCAGTTCGTCATCGCCGATCACATAGCCGCGGTTTTTCAAAGTCCCGATCGTGGACAGGTGCGGAAGGTCAGCCCGCAGGGGTTCATCACAACCATTGCGGGCAAGCTGGGAATCTTTGCCTCGTTTGATTTTAACGGTGATAATATCCTCGCCCTCGAGGCCGGCCTCTCGGCCCTCGACGTCGCGATGGATCCCGTAGGCAATATTTACATTGCGGATTATCACAACCAGCGGATTCGGAAGGTGACGTTTGTCCTGATCGACGGCGATGGCGATGGGATCGAGTACTTGAAAGACAACTGTCCCTTCGTGGCCAATCCGGATCAAACGGACACCGATTTCGATGCGCAGGGCGATCCGTGCGATCCGACACCGCTGGGCGATGACCTAGATGCCGATGGGCTGCCGGAGGCGCAAGATAACTGCGCGTTCCTGGCCAATCCCGATCAAGCGGACCGCGATGATGACAATCTTGGAGACCTGTGTGACGGGGACAATGATAACGATGGGCTCCCCGACGCCCAAGAGGTCCACTTGGGTCTGGATCCTTTGAATCCCGACTCCGATGGAAATGGGGTGAGCGATGCCGATGAGGTCGTGCCCATTATTACAACGATCGCCGGCAACGGGGTGAAGGGCTATGATGGCGATGGGAAGCTCGCGGTTGAGGCGGCGTTGAATAGACCACGGGTGGGATTTGTCGACGCCACCGGCCAGGTCTTCGTGGTGGATCTCTTCAACCACCGGGTCCGCAAGATCGATCTCGACGGGATCATTACCACCATTGCCGGCACAGGGGCTCAGGGTTTTCCTGCCAATGCGATGGGGGGACCACAACCGGCCGTGGAGGCCACACTGGGGAGGCCCTTCGATCTGATCCAGGATCCGGTGGGGAATATCTACGTCGCCGACTTTGAAACGGCCTCTATTCGAAAGATCGATCCGGGCGGAACGCTCACCAAAGTGGCGGGCGCAGGGTTCGCGGGGTTTTTCGGTGACGGTAGTATTGCCGCGGTTGCCGCCCTTCGGCACCCCACGGGCGTGGTCCTCGATCAAAAGGGGCAGCTCGTTATTGCCGACCATGGGGTTCATAAATCAAGCCTCTTGTTCGTGGGGAATTTACGGATCCGCCGGATCGATACCGATGGATTCATCAACACGATCGCCGGGACCGGGAAGAATGCCTCCACCGGGGATGGCGGGCCGGCGATCGCTGCGGATATGGCCCCATTGGACCTCGTCTTCGATCCCCACGGCGATCTGTATCTCGTGGATAGCCATCACCACGTGGTGCGGAAGATTGATAAGAGTGGGATGATTACGAACGTGGCCGGCACCGGCGTGTTCGGTTTCCATGGCGATGGCGGGCCGGCGGAAGCCGCCCAATTCTATTATCCGTATGGAGTAGCCATCGACCCGGCGGGGAACCTTTTCATTGCCGATCAGAATAACCACCGGATCCGAAAGGTGGATGGACACGGAATCATTACAACCGTTGCCGGGACCGGTGAAGCGGGATTCAGTGGGGATGGGGATCCGGCAACCCTGGCAGGGTTATCCCTTCCGATGGGCATCGCCACAGACCGATTCGGCAATCTCTATTTCGGCGAGGCCGGGAATGACCGGGTCCGGAAGGTGACGTTCGTCCGCATCGATGATGCCGACAGCGACGGGATCG
>JACPFG010000040.1 GCA_016183125.1 Deltaproteobacteria bacterium | reverse complement strand
CGACGGCCTCCGGCGCCAAATCGCTTAGGACCTGTAAGAGCAAGCTTGCGCCGAAGGACTTCGTTCCCTGGGCAAATACTGGATGCTGCCGAATGAGATCGATCAGCAACCCCAGATCTCCGGCGGCCTCCGGAAACACATGGTAGCCCCTGGTGAGTGCTTCACGAATGGTCTCCAGCGAACCGCTGGTGAGACCCCAGAGTCCATTGGTTAGCCGATAGTTTGTGGCTCCCAACGCGGGCCGATGCCGGACGATTGTGTCATATTCATGGAGGAAGGCCACCAATTCATATTCCAGCGGAAAATCAAAGGGATTCGGGGACTCCAGGCCCTCCTTGGTCCGTAGCCAGTCGAGAAAGAGATCCATGCAAGGTTCCGGTAGCTCTCGCTCGGCCATGATCTGCAGGAGGACCCCGGCGACAAATGGCGGCAGGCCCCACCGGCGTGCGTGACCGAGCAATTCGGCGCCGCCCACGCCGGCATCCGTTAGGTGTAAGAGATGGCCCATTTCGTGCGCGATCAGCATGCCGAGCCCGAGGATCCGATCGGCCTCGAATGTGTTCGCGTAAATCACATGATCCACGATGTTATGATAAATCTGGATGGGGCCGGCCGGCAGTATCACCGCGGAGGCCGTGAATTGCGGCCATGAGGCGCACGCTTGTACGACAACGGGCTTTTTGTAGTCCGTCTTGATCATCGCGACAGCTTTTTCTACGAGGGTAGCGAAGTCATCCCCCACGTTCGGTGTCCGGCATTCTTGGGAAATTGGGGTTTCGAGCGGTTGCTCGACGGCGCAGCCTGCGTACACCGACGGCGTCATCCACTGTGCAAACATCCATTCGAGCCGTGTCTGCAATTGCGCGTGACGCTCCTGATTGGCGAGAAACGTCGCGCGCGTGCCACGCCATGCCAATCGCTCTGCGGTGAGGGTATATGCCGCGCCATCAACGGTGAGAAGGGCGCCCGGAAAGAGAGGAAGTCCGTCCATGCCGACGGCATCTTCGGCGTTGAATACGGTGATCGACCGAGGGTGCCAAAGGGCGGGGAGCGGGCTGCCACAGACCAGTGCCAAGTCGCTGCTAGTAAACGGTTTGCCATTCGTCGTGACCTCGAAGGTAATTGCTTCGGTTGGCGCACGCGACGGAGGGTCTTCCACCAGATAGAGGCTGCGGTGACGCCGCATGCGCGCGGGCGTCGGTTCCAGGGGCCACAGATCGAGACAGACGGATTCCTGGGGCCTTGCGGTGCCCGTCGCCGCCGGATCGAAACAACGAAAACAGAGGCTCTTCATCGTTATTCCCAGTATCGGCGCGTCGAGAAAAAAGTTGCTTATTGACCTTGCCGTGTCGAGAGCTTAAGGGGAATGCGAAAGGATCGCAATGCCGAACCGTCCGCAGGCCGTGACATCGCACTTTGCGCAGTTGGGCATCTTCCCCCCGCTTCTCAAGGTCTTAGAACAGCTTCGGTTTACGGTGCCCACGCCCATCCAACACCAATCCATTCCCGCGGGGATCGAGGGAAAAGACATCATCGGGATAGCGCAGACTGGGACGGGGAAGACCTTGGCCTTCGGTGTTCCGATGGTCCAGCGGCTATATGCCGCTAAGGGACGGGGGTTGGTCCTGGTGCCAACTAGGGAACTGGCGCTTCAGGTCGATGAGACATTTCGGAAGATCGGCCGGTCGCTGGGGATCCACACGGCTGTGTTGATCGGCGGGGAGTCGATGCGTCCGCAATTGGACGCGCTGCGGCGCACGCCGCGAATCATTGTCGCCACGCCGGGCCGGTTGATCGACCACCTCCAGCAGGGGACCGTCCGCTTAAGCGACGTGAAGATCTTGGTACTGGACGAGGCGGACCGGATGCTCGACATGGGATTCGCTCCACAGATCAATCAAATTCTCAAAACCGTGCCTAGAGATCGGCAGACCATGCTTTACTCCGCTACGATGCCGCAGACCATTGCCAGGATAGCTGCCAGCTACATGGCCTTGCCGGTGCGCGTGGAGATCGCCCCGTCGGGGACGACGATCGAGCAGGTGGAACAGGAGATCGTGGTCGTCCGAAAAGAATCAAAACATGACCTATTGGAAAGCATCCTCAATGGATGTAACGGCAGGGTCTTGGTCTTTTCGCGCACAAAGCACGGAGCGAAAAAGATCTGCCGGGATCTACAGCGGACCGGTCACCCCGCTGCGGAGATACACTCAAATCGCTCGCTTGCACAGCATTGGACGGTTTTAGGTCCGGCAAATTCCGGATCCTTGTCGCCACCGACATCGCCGCGCGCGGGATCGATGTCCGCGACATTGCCCTGGTCGTTAACTATGATCTCCCAGATGACTCGGAAAATTACGTACACCGGATTGGGCGGACGGGACGGGCCGGTCGCGAGGGCAGGGCGATCTCGTTTGCCACACCCGATCAGCGAGGCACCATTCGCGATATCGAGAGGCTGATAAGGAAGGCCTTGAAGGTCATCCCACTCCCGCCACTCCCCCCGCCAAGGATCGTGCCTGTATCTCATAGTAACGTTCCGCGTCATCGCGCGAAAAGTTTTGGCGTTTACAATCGTGGTCTGCGTAAGTAAGGGAGTCCAATGCGCCGGAGAATCAATTGGATCAATCTCTCGTTCTTCGTTGTGACGCCACTTGTGGCTGCCGGCGGAATAATTTGGCGATCTCATCATGGCCGGTCCGTTTGGTGCTCCTGTTGCTCGGCGGAGCGACGTTCGAGGCATCGGCCAGGTGGTGGTGCTCGGAGCATCGCTATCATCACCGATATGTCGATACGAATCGCGACCCCTACGGGATTAACAAGGGCTTTTGGTATGCCCATATCGGATGGTTGATTGCCCGGCGGGATCGGGAGATTGGGTTCGAGAACGTTAAAGATCTGGACAAGGACCCGCTGATCCTCTGGCAGCATCGTTATTATCTCCCCCTTGCCATCCTTTTCTGTTTCGGACTCCCGACGGGGATCGCGGCACTCTGGGGCGACCCATGGGGCGGGCTGGTCGTGGCGGGGTTTGCCCGCCTCGTCTGCGTCCAACACTTCACCTGGTGTATCAATTCCGTCGCCCATACCTTCGGGCGCCAGACATACTCTGACAGGCATAGCGCTAAGGATAGCGGCTTGATGGCCTTTTTTACTTATGGCGAGGGGTATCATAACTTCCACCATGAATTTCCGTCAGATTATCGGAACGGACATCGCTGGTATCACTGGGATCCCGCTAAATGGCTGATTCGATGCCTGGCCTTTTTGCGACTCTCCCGAGGACTCCGACAAACGGAGAGGGAAAAAATCTTGCAGGCCCGCCTCCTGATGGAGCGGAAGCGCATGACAGAGCGATTAGCTGTGCATACAGCAGCGCTGCCGATGGCGGCAGAGGTGATTGACCATGCACTTGCCCATCTGCAATCGGCTGCCAGTCGCTGGATGGCACTTAAGGCCGAATATGCACAACTAAAAAGGACGGGATTGCAGTCAATTGCCGATCGTGTGAACGAGTTGAGAAGAGAGATGCACCAAGCGCGACGGGAATTCCGTCGGGCTATCTCGACCTGGAAGCTCCTGATCCGTCAACCGCTCCCCGTAATGTAGAGTAACTTATCGAAGTGCTAGGGGAACAGACAGACCCCACCGGCATTACAGTCGACCCCAATACGGTAGTAGCCGGCATTTTCTCCGTCGGGATTGTCGATATGCATGACCAACAAGTCAGGAATGCCGGTGCCGTTCAGATCGGCCACGGCAATATCTCCACCCTCGTCATGCGCGCCAAACCAGCCGGGGACCTGGATCGGGGCCCCCCACGCCGCGCAACCGCCCACGGCACAATCTGTCCCCACCCGGTAATAGCCCGCATTCTCCCCATCGGGATTGTCGATATGCATGACAAGGATCTCCGGTATGCCATTGCCGTTCAGATCGGCTACCGCAATCCCTCCGCCCTGATCGTGCGCGCCGAACCAGCCGGGGATGAGATTGATGGCCCCCCCATAGATCGACGCAACAGCCGCGACATCCCCCACACTGAGATGCGTTCTCTGTCCCATGATCACACCAGGCGGAAGCGGGACGTTCGGAATAATCGTTGCGTTTCCGGTGCTGCTAAACGCAAAAGGGGGATAGTGCATAAGGGAATCGAAATCATAGACGCCGACATCGTCCCCATCAGCGATGTGTTGATTGAAATTGTGCAACTCGATCGGAATGATATCGGCAGTCTGAATCGTGACAAACGTATCTCGGTCTGCGCGAGACTGTTCGTGCCAGAGTCCCAAGGCATGCGCAATTTCATGGGCGACAACAATTTCACTAGCAAGACCACCGGGCACGCATGCCGCCTCCAGGTTAATATCTTGCTGACCCCCTCCTACCCGCCCCACCCAACTGAAACACCCCGAACCCACCGCGCCCAACCGAAAGAAGACATGATCAACCTCGACTGTTCGAACAATAAAATTCAGCGCCACCCCGATCGGAGCGGTCGCCGACTGCCAGTGGTTGATGGCATTGGTAATCACCGTGACCTGCGCGGTTGAGAAACCGGGATCAATGGTGAACGGGACGACACCACCGGGCCACCCGATGGCGCCCGATCTGCGGATGCCTTTCCCAGGGGAGAGACTTTTTACATCGGTGATTCCCTCGGCTACCGTGCCGATGACAATGTCCCCCTCGGTAACTAAAAACCCGTCTCGAATTTCATACGCCACGGTTTTGCCGTTCACCTCGGCAACAAACGTTGGGCCAAGCGGCTGCTCCAGCAAAATAGCGGCATCCGCTTTTTCTTCAATCGAGGCAATCTGAATCACCGGTTTTAAAATGTACCCCTGCCCCTTGTTGAAAATGATCGATTTGGTCACGTCAAAATCGAGCACGATGCGTGTCACCTTCCCTCCGTGGAGTGTAAATACACCGTCGAGCTTCACGCCCGTCTGCTCACCACTCGGCACCTTTAACGGGTATTCCGTGCCGCTGACGACAATGGTGTTCTCCGCCGACAGCAGGAGCCGGATTTGATGATATTCTCCGACCGGCACAAACGCCTCCCCCAAGATCAGTTCCGCCAATTCATCAGCAAGCGTCATCAGGTCAATCTCTTTATCCGTGGCACCGACATTGACTATGGCCGCCGGACTGAGCGCGCTCTCCTCCCTGATTAACTGGACTTCGCGCACGGTGAGATAAATATGTTCGACGTGTTCAAGATCTCCGGAATACTTTGGGGGCGGTTGCTTCTTGCCTACCGATTTTGCGACGGGCTCTGCCTGGGCATCTCGCACGGTGATTTCGGTTCGACCCAGTTTGCTGTTACTGATGTCATAGCTGCCATCGGCATCGCCGATGTTGGTGTCGGGCGAGGGGACCTCCACCTCTGTTTGTCCTTTGCAACTTAGACCGCAGCCCAGCAGAAAAAAAAGCGCCAGCGCGAGGCGTATCGCCGTGGAATATTTACGAGGCATTTCCATATCTCCTCCTTGTATAGGCGGGCCCCTCGTCTATATGGCTCATGGCTCGCGTAGTCAAGCAGACAAACACGCGGCCTCTCTTATGTTCGCCTTGCTAAATATTTACAGGATCGGTATCTCAACGGGCGGAAGATGGGACACCAGGGGACATTGATGATGAGGAAGGATCTCCCATTTGCGCTGTTTCCCACGGCGGTAGGCGTGTGCGGGATTGCCTGGACGGCTCGCGGCATTCGGCGCGTGGAGTTACCCAAGACCGGCCGCCGGAAAACGATGATGCAATTATCACATGGGAAGCCGGCCCATGAGCAATCTGCGCCGCCGGAATGGGTTCGAGCGGTCATTCGCAAGCTGACCCGCCATCTGGAGGGCGCGCAACAGGATTTTACGCGTGTGTCCATCGATCTCAATGGACTGCCGCCGTTCCATCAGCGCACACTGAAAGAAGCCAGGCGCATTCAACCGGGACAGACCGTAACGTATGGCGCATTGGCGAGGCAGCTTCGCTCTCCCAAGGCCGCCAGGGCCGTCGGGCAGGCCCTCGCCAACAATCCGGTGCCGATCATCGTGCCGTGTCATCGTGTACTTGCCGCCGGTGGAAAACTCGGCGGGTTTTCAGCGGCCGGCGGCGTAACGATGAAAGCACGGCTACTGGCGATCGAAAAAAGGGACAGGCCCCTTTTCTAACTCCCTGAAAAATCAATGAATGCAAAAAAGGGCCTGTCCCTTTTTTTGCTCACCCCTGCTGCCATGTCGGGAAGTCTTCGCCCTGAATCGTACGAATCAGGGAACGCACGGGATAGATCACAAGCGTGGTCCGCTCGACGTGTAATGGCGTCCGATCATCCATGATGAAGTGACCACCCTTTCGCACCCCGTGCGCGACATATGTGCCGTGCACATGCACGAACGGCGTCTTCCCATCGATGAAACTTAAGTTCCCCCACCCTTCGATCTCGGTCAGGCCTGGCTCGACGGCAAACGTCTTGGTCTGGTCGTTTAAATGCCGTGGATCGGTGTGTCCATAGGTATGAAGATCGCGCGCCGTGCCCGTGACATACAGGAGCGCCCCGCGCAATCCCTCTTTGGCCGCGAGATCGAGAATAGTGCCGCGCAACTCCCCTGTGACGGGATATTGGCAACACGCGGAATCCTTGAGAAGCAGGGGTAATGGATCACCATTGCCCTCCATGTGAAATGCCTCGAGAGTAAAGGAGACCTCGGCTTCGGTCAGCCGTCCTTCGTAGAGCCGATGTGCCGCATCGCCCAGCCGTGCATGAAAACCTGTGCCGGCACTCCCTTCGACCAGCAACACTTCCAACGGCTGCGCCAGGACCGCGTCATCAACGCACGCGCGCGAAAATGCGCCAATCGCGCCGACGAGTTGGCCATCGAACTGTGCCAATGTGGCACCCAGCTTGTATTGTTGCGGTCGTATGAGCATCAGACACACCATGCCACAAATACTGTTGTAATATCAATATATTATATCTCATTTAAAATAATGGAAATACAATACTAAACAGTATATTATTTACTTGACGGTTTAGTAATGATTTGCGATAGGGCTCAACGCTGGAGGGTGTATGCGGATTACCGCTCAGGAAGAATATGGTCTACGTTGTATGCTGCAGATTGCGCGACATGAGGGGGTAACCCCGATGGCAATCAGCGAGATCGCCAAGGCGGAGGGGCTTTCGACCCAATATGTCGCCAAGCTCCTCAATCGCCTCCATCGGGCCCGCCTGATTGAAAGTGTGCGAGGCATCCATGGCGGCTTTCGCCTCACCCGCCCCGCAGACGCGGTTGCAGTGGGTGCGGTACTGGAGGCACTGGGAGGAACGTTGCAGAGCCGGCACAATAAGAAGCCGATCTGTGAAACGTTTGTCGGGAATCGCGATCAATGCGTCCACGTGGGTAATTGCAGCATCCGGCCGCTCTGGTTCATTATCATGGAACATGTTGCAGCGGTCTTGAATCGCCTGACGCTCAAAAACCTGATTGACGAAGAGTCCCACGCGCAGGCCACGATTACGCAACAATTTCGGGAGACATCGCCCCACACACAACCGGTCGGCATGGCGTTACCGACCTATGCAGGAGGGATGGCCAGATGAATGCGACCGTACACACACCCTATTTCGTCATAGAGGATCTGCATGTCGAGGTGGAGGGGAAGCCGATCCTAAAAGGGATTGACCTCACTATCAATAAGGGCGAGGTACACGCCCTGATGGGGCGGAACGGCGCGGGGAAGTCCTCGCTCACCCATACGTTGATGGGCCACCCGAAATATCTGATCACGCGGGGGCGCGTCCTCCTAAACGGCGAGGATCTTGCGGGCTTAAGCCCGGACGCGCGAGCGAAAAAGGGGCTTTTTTTGGCGTTTCAATATCCGACGCCGATTCCGGGCGTCACCGTGGTCAATTTCCTTCGGGCAGCGATGAAGGCCGTGCGAGGAGGCGAGGTGCCGATCAAGGAGTTTCGCAAAACACTCGAGGAACAGATGAGCGCGCTGAAACTCGAACGGGCCTTCGCTTCGCGCTATGTGAACGACGGGTTCTCCGGCGGCGAAAAGAAACAGCTGGAGATCCTGCAATTGAAGATGCTGCAGCCGACGCTCTGTCTGCTGGATGAAACCGATTCGGGCCTGGATATCGATGCGCTGAAGATCGTGGCGGGGGGTGTGCAACACTTTATGAATCCGAATGTCGCGGTGCTCCTCGTCACGCACTATCAGCGGATCCTGGATTACATCACGCCGCACTTTGTGCATGTGATGATCGACGGACAGATCGTCCAGTCGGGCGGGCCGGAACTGGCGCATCAGCTGGAGGCCCGCGGGTATGATTGGTTGACCAAGGGGACAGCGGACCATACCGCGGCCCTGCGGGCACAAGGGGGATGACGTTATGACACAATCAGCCGTCAACGATATCGGCCGGGATTATGAAACCCAGTACGGGTTCCACGTCCCGGAGAACTATGTCTTCAAATCCGGCCAGGGCCTGACGCGCCGGCTCGTCGAAGAGATCTCGGAGATGAAGGGCGAACCGGCGTGGATGCGGGATTTTCGGCTCCGGGCGCTCGCCATTTATCTGAAGAAACCGATGCCGACGTGGGGGAATACGGCGCTCCTCGGCGCAATCGATTTCGAAAACATCCACTACTATGTTCGGCCGATGGACCGGCAGGGAAAAAATTGGGAAGAGGTGCCGGAGGAGATCCGGAACACGTTCGACAAACTGGGGATTCCCGAGGCGGAACGAAAATTCCTCGCGGGAGTCACGGCGCAGTATGAAAGCGAGGTGGTTTACCACTCGATTCAAAAGGAGCTCGAGGCGCAGGGCGTGATCTTTCTCGGCATGGACGACGGGCTGAAGCAATATCCGGACCTCGTGAAGGAACACTTCGCCACGGTGATCCCGGCGATGGACAACAAGTTTGCCGCACTCAACTCCGCGGTCTGGAGCGGCGGGAGCTTCATCTATGTGCCGAAGGGCGTGCATGTGGCGATCCCGCTCCAGGCCTACTTCCGGATCAATACCGAGAACATGGGGCAATTCGAGCGGACGCTCATCATCGCGGACGAAGGAAGCTCGGTGCATTATATTGAGGGTTGCTTTACAAAAGGGACAAAGATCACGACGAACCCGGCGTACAAAAATATCGAGGAAGTACGGTTTGGCGATCGTGTCTTAACACACTCAGGGCGATACGCGGATGTCTCCCATGTGCAGAAACGTCTCTATACCGGCACTCTGTACACGATCGAACCGTATGGCGATGCCACGCAGAAGATCGCCGCGACGGCGGACCATCCCTTTGTCGCGGTCCGGCGACAACTTGCCAATGAACGAAATCGGACGTGGGAGTACAAGTGGATTCCGGCCAAGACCCTTCGGAAAGGCGATTACCTGGCGATGCCGGTGGATCGGACCGTGCGTTCAACGCGCGAGGAAGTGGTGATGGTGCCCATTGGGCATGGTCGGCATGAATACAAGGAAGTTGCCGTCGTCATTCCGAGCACGCCTGCCTTTTTCCGTCTGGCCGGCTACTATCTTGCGGAAGGGAGCGTCAGTAGCGGCCACTATCTTAATTTTTCCTTTCATGAGGATGAGCGTGTCTACATTGACGAGGTCAAATCTCTTTTGCATGATATCTTCCATGCGGAATCGCATGAAACCTGCCATCGGAAAAACCATGGGACAAACGTGGTCGTCAATTCCACCGCGCTGGCCCGCGTGTTCACCACCCTATTCGGTCGAAATGCGGCGGAGCGGAAGATCCCCGAATGGATGCGATGGGAGGCGCCGGCGAAGCAGCGGGAATTGATCCGCGGATTATTCCGTGGGGACGGCAACTATTACTGTCGCCCCAATCGGCACGGCCGGAAGGAACTCTTCCGGATCAGCACCATCTCCGAAACATCGGCACGTCAGGTCCGAGACATACTCCTCCGTCTCGGCGTAGTCGGCGCAATCAATTGCCAAACGCAGAGGGGTCCTGGACGCAAACCGATGTACAATGTCTGTATCGGCGGCGAGCAAGCCCAGTTCTTTGGCGCACTGGTCGGCACGGCTGTCAGACCGACGCTGAACAATAAGAAACGCGCGACGATGTTCCATATTGACGCGCATTTTGCGTATCTACCGATCAAGCGCATCACCGCGCGCTCGGCAAAGAATATTCCGGTTTTCAACTTTGGTGTACATGGCGACGAAAGCTACGTGGCGGGCGGCGTGGCAGTACACAATTGTACCGCCCCGACGTATTCGAGCGATTCGCTCCACTCGGCGGTGGTCGAGCTGATTGCGCGGCCCGGGGCGAAGATCCGGTATACGACGATCCAGAACTGGTCGAAAAATGTGTACAACCTCGTCACGAAACGTGGCGTGGCCTACCGGGATGCCACGATAGAATGGGTGGACGGGAACCTCGGTTCCAAACTCACGATGAAATACCCGGCGGTCTATATGGTGGAACCGGGGGCGCGGGCGGAGATCCTGTCGGTGGCGTTTTCGGGCTCCGGTCAACATCAAGACGCTGGGGCGAAGGTGATCCATGCCGCACCGCACACCAGCTCGGTGATTACGTCGAAATCCATCTCGAAGGACGGCGGGCGGACGTCGTATCGGGGGCTCGTGAAGGTGAACAAAGATGCGAAGGACGTGAAGTGTAACGTCCGGTGCGATGCGTTGTTGCTCGACGAGGCCTCGCGGTCCGACACCTATCCGACGATGGAGATCGACGAGGATGATGTCCAGATCGGCCATGAGGCGACGGTCTCGAAGGTGGGCGACGAGCAGCTCTATTATCTTCGCAGCCGCGGGTTGTCTGAAAATGATGCCATCCTGATGATCGTGAACGGATTCATCGAACCGTTTACGAAGGAGCTTCCGCTGGAATATGCGGTGGAGCTGAATCGGCTTATTCAGTTGGAGATGGCGGGCTCTGTAGGATAATTTTATGACGACGATCGCAACAACAACGGCTGATACGGTCGCGAAGTGGGCCGCCGGTCTTGGCGAGCCGGCATGGCTGATCAATCAGCGGAAGGCCGCGTGGGAGGCCTATCTGCAGCTCTCCCCTCCTCCGAATACGGAAGAGGCGTGGAAATATACGGATCTCTCCAAAATTGGTTGGGACCGGTTGGCAGTATTGCCGAATGGGAGTGGAACACCGACCGGAACCATTACCACAACATTCGACGTCGTCCCGAAGGAGTTTCAGGCGCGTGGCGTGATTGTCAGCGAGTTATCGGCGGCGCTCAGCGCAGAGCCGGATCTCGTCCGCCCGTATCTGACCGATCCGGCGCTTGATGTAGGAGTAGCGGCCTTGCGTCCGGGATTTTCCGGGCTCTCCGGGGCGCATTACAGCGGCGCAAAATACCTAAGCCTCCAGGAGGCCCTCTGGGATCGCGGGCTCTTTGTCTATGTCCCCGCCGGCGTGGACGCAACGATCCCCCTTTCCGGACGTGTTACGTGCAGTGCGAGCGGCATCGGGGTATTTCCAAGAACCATCGTTGTGGTCGAAGAGGGAGCCAGCCTTACTTACATAGACGAGTACGATTCGCCTACCGAAACGGAACTTAAGGAAACACTTTCCCACGCGCGCGTAGAGCTTCATTGCAAACCGGGTGCAAGGCTCCATTACGTCAACATCCAGAGGTGGCATGCGGGGGTGACACATCTCTTCCACCAGCACGCGAATCTGGCGAATGACAGCGCACTCACCGCCGTCACAATTACACTCGGCGGCGGCACGACGAAGGCCACGGTGGAGGCGGCCTTACAGGCGCCGGGCGCGACGAGCTATCTCTTCGGCTTAGGCTTTGCCAACGGCAAACAACACTTCGATCATCACACGATGCAGACGCATCTGGCGCCGCATACCACGAGCGATCTGCTGTATAAGATAGCGCTGAAGGATCAGGCCAAGTCGATCTATACGGGGCTCATCCGGATGACGAAGGCAGCGCAACAGAGCAATGCCTATCAGGCGAACCGCAATTTGCTCCTCTCCGAGGCCGCGCGGGCGAACACGGTGCCGCAACTGGAGATCGAGGCGAACGATGTGCGCTGCACACACGGTGCCACGGTCGGCACTATTGACGAGGAGCAGTGTTACTATCTGACATCGCGGGGGCTGTCCCGAGAAGAAGCCGAGCAGATGATCGCCGCGGGTTTGTTTGAAGAATTGCTCCTGCGGTTGCCGAGCGAGCATGTGCGGGAGGTTGTGCGGAAAACGATCCAAAACAAGCTTGGAGGATAAAATGGCGAACTGGGTAAAATTCGGGAAGGCAAGTACCATCGGCGACGGAACGGTGCAGGGCAAAGACTTCGGCGACGTCCGCGTCTGCGTGGCGAAGTTGAACGGCACCTGCTACGCCATCGGCGACGTCTGCACGCACGCCGAGGGGTATCTCTCCGATGGCGAATTGATCGGGGAAAACGTGGAATGCCCGCTCCATGGCGCGCAATTCGATGTCAAGACAGGGGCCGTGAAGCAGATGCCAGCGACAGAACCGGTGGCGACGTATCCGGTAAAAATCGAGGACGACGAGATCTACGTCGATCTGGGGTGACGTATGCCGCTCGACCCTAACATACTGCGCGCTGACTTTCCGATCCTGGCCACCAAGGTACACGGGAAGCCCTTGGTCTATTTCGATAACGCGGCGACGACGCAAAAACCGCAAATTGTGATCGATGCACTTGTCAAATATTACACCGAAATGAACGCCAACGTGCACCGCGGGCTCCATCATCTGGCCGAGGTCGCGACGGAGGCGATCGAGTCAGCGCGGGAAAAGACCCGGGCATTTATCAACGCCCCTTCGGTGATGGGCATCGTCTTTACGCGAAACGCCACCGAGGCAATCAACCTCGTGGCGCAATCGTATGGGCGAACGCATCTGAAACCAGGGGACGAAATCCTCCTCACGCAGATGGAGCATCACAGCAATCTGGTCCCTTGGCAACTGGTTGCCAAGACCACAGGCGCGAGTCTCCGGTTTGTCCCGATTATGGACAACGGCCTGCTCGACCTGACGGCCTTTGAGCAACTGCTGACGCCGAAGACGAAAATATTCGCGTTCACGATGATGTCGAACGTGCTGGGCACGATCAATCCGGTGAAGGACCTCACGGCAAAGGCCCATGCCGTCGGCGCGGTCGTCTGCGTGGACGCGGCCCAGGGGGCAGCGCACCTGCCGGTGGACGTGCAGGCGCTGAATTGCGACTTTCTGGCGTTGTCGAGCCACAAGATGTGCGGGCCAACGGGTGTAGGTGTCCTATACGGCAAGGAAACGTTGCTCAATGCCATGCCACCGTTTCTAGGTGGCGGCGAGATGATCCGACACGTGGAATGGGAGACGGCTACGTGGAACGATCTCCCCTATAAGTTCGAGGCAGGGACACCTAATATCGCCGACACGATCGCGTTCGGGACGGCGCTCGATTATCTCCGCGGGATCGGGATGGCGAATATCCGCGAGCATGAGAAGGCGCTCACTGTCTACGCCTTCGAAGTACTGAGTGCACATAGAGATTGTACCATCTACGGCCCACACCCAACAATGCCGGCTTCTGTTGTCAGCAGCCGCACGTGCGGCGTTGAGGGGGGGGCCCCGACGGCTTGGCCGGCGGGGGGGGCGACGCAAGCCCCTGTAATAACCCAGCGTGGGGGGGTGATCTCGTTCAACGTGGGCGACATCCATCCGCATGATCTCGGTCAGGCCCTCGATTTCGAGGGCGTGGCCATCCGCGCCGGCCACCACTGCGCCCAACCACTCATGGGGCGGCTAGGTGTGGTTGCCACCGCCCGCGCGAGGTTTTATTTGTATAATACAAAAGAAGAGATTGACGTTCTTTCAGCCGCTTTGGAAAAAACTCGTAGATTTTTTCATCAGAAAATCGCTAGGAAATAATATGCTCGATCATCTAGAAGAACTGTATCGCGAAGTGATCTTGGATCACTTCCAGAACCCGCGGCATCACGGGGCCCTGCCACAGGCCGATGTCGATGCGGAGGGAAAAAATCCCCTCTGCGGCGATGAGCTGACGCTCCACCTGAAGCTCGATGGCGACCGGATCGCCGGCGTTCAATGGGAAGGCCGTGGCTGTTCGATCAGCCAGGCCTCTACGAGGTCCTTGCCGGCGTGCGCAAGTTTCCCGTCCGGATCAAGTGCGCGCTCTTGGCCTGGACCACCTTACAGGAGGGACTAAAAGATCATGGACACCAACATCACACCCAATTCACCTTCTGAAGGCACAGGGGCACCGACCTCCGAGCAATTGATGGAGGCGCTAAAGCCCATTATCGACCCGGAGATCGGGATTGCCATTGTTGATTTAGGGCTGATCTACAAGACGGAGATGCTCCCCGATGGGCTCGCCTATGTCCTCCACTCGCTTACCAGCCCCATGTGCCCGTTCGGCCCCCAATTGATGAGCGAGATCCATCAGGCCGTCGCCAAGGTCCCTGGCGTTAAGGACGTGAAGGTGGAAGTCACGTTCAATCCCCCCTGGGACCCTAAAACCATGGCGAGCGATGACGTGAAGATGATGCTGGGGATTTTTTAATGGTTGCCGAATCCCAAGTCCTCGACGCCCTTCGCACGATTATCGATCCCGATCTGGGGAAGGATATTGTCACACTCGGATTTGTGAAGGATCTGAAAATTGACGGCGGCAAGGTCGCATTTACGATCGAGCTGACGACCCCCGCGTGTCCGGTGAAGGCGGAGTTTCAGCGAATGGCCGAGGCAGCGGTGCGGGCGATTCCCGGCGTAACGAATGTGGCGGTCGCGTTCACCTCGAACGTGCGCGGGAAGGCCGGGCCGCAGCGGGGCGATGTCCTCGCGGGCGTGAAAAATATCGTCGCGATCGCGAGTGGCAAGGGGGGAGTCGGCAAATCCACCGTTGCGGCGAACCTGGCCCTTGCGCTCCATCAGTCGGGCGCCACTGTCGGCCTGCTCGACGCGGATATCTACGGCCCGAGCATCCCGACGATGTTCGGGGTAGCGAAGCCGCCGATGACGGTCAATGCGGAAAATAAGATCCGGCCCTGGATCGAGCACGGCATCCCGATCATGTCGATGGGATTTTTGGTGGATGACACGGCCCCCGTCATCTGGCGTGGGCCGATGGTCCATAGCATCCTCACCCAATTCTTGAGCCAAGTCGAGTGGGGCTCACTCGATTACGTGTTGATCGATCTCCCGCCCGGCACGGGAGATGCGCAGCTCACACTCACGCAAGTGGCCCCGCTTACCGGCGCGGTGATTGTCACCACGCCGCAGGATGTCGCGTTCAACATTGCAAGCAAGGGGCTCAAGATGTTCGAGCAGGTGAATGTCCCGGTCCTCGGGATCATCGAAAATATGAGCTATTTCACCTGCCCGCATTGCCAAGAACGGAGCGATATCTTTCGACATGGCGGTGCCCGTAATGCCGCTGAAGCAATGGGTGTCCCGGGCGACGCCGGTGTCCCCACCGTGATCGCACACCCCCAGTCGGCAGCCGCCACAGCCTATCGTGAAATTGCCGGCCAACTCGCGGCACGGCTCAGCACCATGGCAATGCAGAGCGAGGGGAAGGCAGCCAATCTCTCCCTCGATTGGAAATGACTACAGCACTCATAATGGCAAGGGAACCCTGTAAACTTGAAACTAATTGATTTTACTTGGCTTCAATATCCTGGATAACGCTTGCCAAGTGTTAAGCATGAGTTGAGCATATGCACCACACGCCAACGGCACTTAGGCAAATTGACCCGCGCACCCTCGGGATCACCTGGTCCGATGGGCGTGAAAGTCGGTATGCCGTGCGCGATTTGCGGCTGGCATGCCGGTGCGCGCAGTGCGTGCATGAGATGAGTGGGGAATCCTTGCTCAATCCACAAACAGTACCGGCGGATATTCATCCGCTGCAGGTTCGCCCCGTAGGCAACTATGCGCTGCACATCATCTGGTCCGATGGCCATTCCACTGGGATCTACCGATTCGATCTCCTTCGTCAGTTGTGCCAGGGCAGCCTCCCCATGGAGGGCACCTAATTATGTCACCTGTGGATAAGTAGCGCGAAAAGTTCTACCTTTTCCTTGCATCGAAAATCTTTATCGCTTAAAGGAACGCGCAGGTGTAGTGATAGGTCCGGATTGCTGTTGTTTGGTAATATTGGACTCTCATGGGGGCACCGCCGCTGTCGCGTCTCGGAGTTGCTTCCCTCCCTCCGGATCGGGATCGGTCCGCTATTGGCCCCGTCGAAGTTTTTAACGATCAGTGGGAACAGACGAAGGCACTCCTGGCGCAACGGCTCACAGCCAACGCCAAATCAGATTCAACCGCACGAGTCGATCTCTATCAGGCAAACGATTCCTTCCGGTGCCATCTTCCCCTTCGAGACCTTGTCGGCTGGGCCTCGCACCCCGGCGCACCGTTCGAACGGACACGATGGGAAGCGAACCTGGCCAAGGATCCGCAATGGGGAGAGGCCAGGGGAGCCTACGTCGAGGCCGGTCACCATGGGGATTTCCCGGCCCTACTCACCCACTGGCAAACGATCGTGAACGGGGTCGTCCGTGCCTCGGCGCTCGCCCAGCGGGCGGACGCCATCGCCGAGATCGACCATGTGACTGGGACATGGGCAGGATTCCCGGACAAGACCTCCCTGCAACGTGTTCGGATGCAACTTGATCGTGAACAGCGTGCCGCCCTTAAATGGATAGATGGTGTGCTTACCGATGCGGCGGGCGACCCGGCCGAGCCGCTTTCGGCCCTCCACTTAGGCGCGATCGGCGATCATCTGGAAACCTTGCGTCTGCCGGGACTTGCGCGGCCTTACTTCGAACGCGCAGCGCAGGCTGCCACCACGATGGCGGAAAAACAGCTGATGACCCTGCGTGCCATCCAGCAGATGCCTTCGTACAAGCAGGCGGTGCATCGTAACGAAGTAGAAGCTATCCGTGCCGGGATACCTGACCTGCTCTGCGCAGCCGAGTCGTGGGAACGGCAACTTGCGCAGGAACCGCCGGCTCCGAAGATTCTGCTCCCCGATTTCATGGAGGGCCTGCCGTTCGATCAGATCCCGTTCGACACGTATCCCACCGTGACGGTGGATGCGGCAACCCTGACCAGCGGAGATGCTCCGCCTCTCCTGACTGCGGGAACGGCCACCATCGACGAAACGGATGAGCGCACACCGATCATCATCCTCTATGAAGGCAGACCTCCTCTACCAGATCCACCGCCTGGCAGCGTTTCCCAAGTCCGGCTTTTGTATCCCCTTGCCTGGCAGGTGGCGTATGCCATCGCTCCCACGCCCGCGCTGGAGGCCGAGCGGCGGACCGCAGCAAGCCGGCTCCTCGGGCTTTCGGCCATTGCCCGATATCCGATTTCGCAACCGATCGAGGGTGCCTCTGAGACGGCGTTTCTCCCTGATTTCACTATCAGCACACCGACGGCCACCGAACTCGCTTTGCACCTCGCCAATGCCCAGAGATACGGCCAGCGCTGGACCGCTCGGCATGGGCAACTGGAAACACTACTTGCGAACGAGGGGACGGCCACCGCACGCGTCCACTTCGACCAAGTCCTCTTGCCTGATCTCCTCGATGCCGCCCAGCTGGCGACCCTTGCTGATACCGAGCATCCGTCGCTGCATGAGATGCGAGGCGATCTGTTGGGGATCGCCTATGACGATGGCCTGGCGGCACTCGATCTGTCTCGCGAGCGCCTCCGTCACCTGGCCGAACTGGCCACTGACCCGGCTACTGCCCCCGCTCTCCGGCACCGCATCGCCATCTTGCGAGAACGGGCCCCTTGGGTCTTTTCCGCCGATGGGCGGATCAACCCCGACGTCGACATCTCCGGTACCGCCCAAGGGGAATTGGCGGCGGCCACCACGCGCGCGCGCTACCTCACGAGCCAAAACTTTATTCAAGAAAGCGGACTGCCAATCGGCACCTCTCTCCTCGGCGGGGCCTTAGGCCTCTTCTGCGGTCCGGCGGCCTGGGTCTGCGTGCCGGCAGGCGGCGCGCTGGGTGGCGGGGCCGGCAAGGCAGGAAGCGCCGCGATCAATCTGTACGAACATGCTGGCGAAATTGGCGAATCCGGAACGACCGGCCTTACGCAGATAACGCCGGAGGAAGCGAGCGCATATCGAATCGGTTTTGCCGCAGATCTGGGGCTCAACATGGCCTTCGGCGTTATTGCCGGACCGGGAGGACGAGCCGGAGTGAGAGTCGCAACAACCGCCGCGCGTGGGATCGGCACGACCTTTGTGGCATTCGGACACCGGATTGCCGGGGCAGTGCACTGGGGATCGATCAGCTCAATCGCCACACGCGCTGTTGCAGTCGCCGATGCCGTAGCAACACCCGCCAACTGGCCCCGCGGCGCCCAGTGGATCTGGACAAATATCCAGACGCCGCGGCTTTCCGCCTCCGACCGGTTCTTCATCTCCGGCGCGATGGTGGCGGCCGATTACGGTGGATTTTTTGGGGAAGCGGGAAGGCTCGATCACTGGGTAGGATATGCCGGGATCGGTCTTGCCGGGATCAATCCCGCAACGCTCCGCGCTACGCAGCTGGCCCTGCAAGGCCGGACGTGGCAGACAGCGGCGCGCTATCTGACAGGCGAGGTCAGCCTGGCGACGTCGTCAGGGGCAGGCCTCAGGTCGGCCTTTCAGCGTGTCTTTTCCCTTCCAACGGAGGGACCGGTGCCGGCCGAGCTGCTGCACGATGCGCCGCTGATGAAACATCTGGCGGCACACTACCGACTGTACCGTCTCGACCTTGCCGGCGCTACACCCCAACTGGTGCGGGTCGGGGCGTGGGATACCTTCAAAAATGTCGGGGCCACAGTCCTGACCGACGGTGAACGGATCGGGGCGGCCTGTTTTCTCGTCGATCTGGCCCATCAGAAGGACGGTGCGGCCTTACCGCAGCTGACAATGGGTGGCGCCCTATGCTTCATGTTGGCGGCAAATCGGGTGGCAGTTAGGCATTTCAACATCGATCGGGCGGGGACCTGGACGATGTTCTTCATGGACCGGACCATCGACGCGGTGAATCAGGTCACCTCTGGCAGGTCCCCATGGAATATCGATGCCTACCGGGTCGCGATGAATTACGTCAGCGGCGGTGTCGTTTCCCTGGTACGGGGTCGTTATATCCGGAACATGCTGGCACGCGACGACATCGGCCTTGTGAAAGGCCTCGCCATCAAGACGGGGCCCGCGTATTCAGAACCGATCGCGCTTAGCAACACCACGTCTGCGGAGCGGGCCTTGGCTGCGAAACTCCTGCGATCTAGCACCATGGCGGACAATGCGCTAACGCTCAATACGGCCACCGGCACCATCGGGCGAAATGGTTTGAACGGACATCCATTTGTACCAACGGCCAGACTCACCGAGGAGGAACAGCAGATCCTGGCTCGCTGGCTCCAACCGGGGATTGCCGATCCGGCGCCGCTCGCCACGATCATGACCGCCCAGGCAATCGTTGGGCGCACGGTGGCAAACCACCGCGTCGACCTCCTCTATCTCACCGGCGATGAGAAAAAGGCGAAGATCCTCTCGCTTCTCCGGGAGGAATGTCAGAGACAACCGACTGGCCCTGCGGAGCAGTGGCTGACAATACAGCTTAATCATCTGGAACATAGGACGGACGGCGCCCAACTAAAGCGCTGGCTCGGCCCCCACCTGGAACGATCGGTGGCCGCCTCGCAAGTCGGCCTCAATAAAAATGGATACGTCGGACTCAAAATCAATGCCGATCTGACGACGACGGGGGCGCTCACCTTTTCCAGTCTGCAGGATACGATCCTCGGCAGCGGATGGGACTATCTCCGCGCCATATACTTATTACATGGAGATCCGGTACACATGATGCAGTGGGCCTGGCTGCGCGGTTTCACGACTCTTCCCGCCCGCAACTTCTGGCGCCTTCGCCACGGATGGGACACAAAGCAAGCTTGGTACGGCGACCGCGTCTTAAAATGGGTCGGCGATCCTCTTGCGACTAAATTTACGCCGCTCTTCTCCAATCAGGGGTTCTGGAAGGAGCAGTACCACGAGGCTACGCGCGCGGATTCGCCCCAGGGCTTTCTCGATTTTCACGTCGCCCGCCGACCCTGGCAAGGGGGGCTAGACGCCTACAACTGGGCTACTCCACTAGCCGCCCTTGGTATCGACACCGGCACGGCGCCCTATTCTCCTATCGGCAAGGGATACGAGGACCTCGCCAGACTCTATGCTTCAGGAACCGAGGGCCTCACCGCAGCCGACTGGGAGGGGGCCGACCGGTTTGTCGATTCATTGCTGACGGAGGCGAAACAGATAGTGCAAAACGGCAAAGGAATCGGCAAGCGCATAACCGATTATGACGATCGAACGCTTCTCGAGCATGCAATGGCAATAGGCCTGGCCGCCTGGCATGGGCACGAGGCGAACCCCGCCCGATTTGAGCAAACTGCCCGTAACCATGCTGATTTATTTAATATTTTTAATTTCACGCTCTCGCCGAATCTACCGCTTGACCATTTCCCCGACCTCGTGGATGACCAT
>JACPFG010000039.1:8512-18224 GCA_016183125.1 Deltaproteobacteria bacterium | reverse complement strand
AAGGAGGGGATAAAGGGGAGGTAGAAGCCGGGGTCAATTTCTCCCACAGATCTTCAAATACATCGTCCAAATGAGCCTCTAGGAACGGGTTATTTCCGAGCGACCCTTGAGATATCTTGACACCGGGATCTACCCCACCCTCGCCCTCCCCTTACAAAGGGGAGGGATTCTTATGCCAGCTTTTCTGACCCCTTCAACACTTTTCTCGTCGGCTCCCAGTGCGGCTCTGACGCACATCAACTCCTCAAGTTTACCCACTCGAAAACGCGAAGACCCTCTAATTTATCTTCTCAAGGCTGTTGACAAACCACCAGTTGCTGGGCCAATCCGCTTTCAGCGGATTGGCGGTTTGTCAACAGCCTCCCAAAGACACGCGCCGTCACCCGGGCGACGGCATCTATCGCCTCAGTCATCGGCGGCGTATTCCGTCCCAGACAGCACTCCATCGATGTGACACCGCGGTCACGGATCCCGCAGGGGACGATATAACGATAATGTTCCAGATCCGTGCGCACATTTAGCGCAAAACCGTGCTGGGTGATGCCTCGGCTGATATGCAGCCCGATGGCTGCGATCTTGTCCCGCCCCACCCATACGCCTGGATGCGCAGGATCGCGGTGGCCCTCGATCCCTAAACTCGCCAATGTCTCGATCAGCAGGGTTTCAATCATCGTTACGAAGGCGCGCACCCCTATTGCCAGAGCCCGCAGGTCAAAAATAAAATAGCCGACCAACTGGCCTGGACCGTGGTATGTGATCCGTCCCCCGCGATTGACCTGCACGACATCTATCCCCGCTTGAGCGATCGTCTCCGGCGCAGCCAGCCAATCGACGCGGCAATCCTGTCTCCCAACGGTGAAGACGGGCGGATGTTCGCAAAGGATCAGCGTATCGGGAATAAGATCGGTCGCACGATCTGCCCGAAGCCGCTCCTGAAGATCCCAAGCGGTCAGATAAGGAACCATGCCTAACCTGCTAATTTGTATCATATTTTAAGCAGTCCCCTGCCGCTGCTGGATGATCTCCAACCCCTTCCGACTGTACTCGAGCGCCGTGATGAGGATCAGACAGCCGGTGATGTAGATCCCGCCGCTGACGAAATCTGCCACCGGATAGCGCCAGAAGGCATGGCCTGGAAATGTAAAGTCGATCAGTCCGAAGGTGCCCGTCACAATCTGCGCCAGGGTAGCCCACTTGCTCCATAGGATCGGTTCGTAGGCAAACGGGATGGCACGCCACTTAAGATACGCGATCCCCCCTACGACTACCGCATCCTTGACCACCATCAGCCAAAAGAGCCACCAGGGGAGGATCCGGACAGTGGCCAGGCAGTAGAAGGCCGCCCACATCAGGAGCTTGTCCGCCACCGGATCGAGCACTGCGCCGAGATCGGAGCGTTGATTGAGCCACCGGGCTATCGCCCCATCTACCAGGTCGGTAAACCCCGCCAGGAAGAATAAGACCAGCGCCGTAGTATACCACCTGAGCGAAAAGGCCGCAACGAAGAGAGGGACCATTGTCAGGCGAAAGTAGGTCAAACAATTGGGTATATTCCACTCCGGTCTCATCGCGAGCGGGGCACTTTACGGAAGCCTTCGCCAGGTGTCAACACGGTTCGTTCGCTTTCCTTCATGCCTCGAAGTGCGTCACATTGTGGCCGAACAACTTTTCCACAATCCGAACCATCTCGACGGATGGCTTCAGATGCCACTCGCGGGGCAATGCCATAACCGTTTCACTCTGGTTGGGGACTACAACGTGGATAAAAGCCGGGCAATTTCCCACAAACCGCCCGAGAGCTACTTTAAGCTGCTGCAGGTGCTGCGGATCGGCCTCAGGCGCCGAGAGCCGAAAGTGGATCCCCTTCGTCAACCGTTCCGGCGCAGCCTCGATCGGGATGATCTCCTTCGCGATCACCTTGACGACCTCCTCTCCCTCATCAGTCGTGCCGAGTACGAAGAGAGGGCGCTCGCTTAGCAGCAACTCCCCGGCCACCTGGTAACAATCGGCGAATACCACGACCTCCACCCTGCCGCGCAGGTCCTCGATAGTGGCAAAGGCCATCCGCTCTCCCCGCCGTGTAGTAATCTCGCGCATGGCGGCTACTACACCGCCGAACCGCACCTCCTTCCGGTCACCCATCTGCTGCAGCTGGTCAACGGGACAAGAGGCATACTGGGAAATAACGGTCTCCCACTGGGCGAGCGGATGACCCGTGATATAGAACCCTAGAGCCTCCTTTTCATGGATCAGCTGTTGATTCTCCGCCCACGGCTCCACATCCGGCAGCGCAGGACTCGAATTGCCTACCTGAGTACCGGCAAACAGACTCCCCTGGCCCGTCGCCCTCTCGCGCTGGCGCGCAGTACCGTGCTCCATCGCCGTCTCGATCGCGGCCCACTGTTGGGCCCGATGACCGCCCAGCCGATCGAATGCCCCGCATTTGATCAGACCCTCCACTACGCGCCGGTTCACCCTTCGGCTGTCCACTCGCTCGCAGAAGTCGGCCAGGTCGCGGAATGGTTTCCCTCCGGTTCGCGCCTCTACAATTGTTGAGATCGCCGCCTCGCCGACATTCTTTACCGCAGCCAAGCCGAACCGGATGACACGCTCGTCCACTACGGTGAACGAGGCCGCGCTCTCGTTCACGTCGGGTGGACGGATGGCGACCCCATGCGCCTTGGCGTCGTTAAGATAGGTCAGGATCTTGTCCGTATCCCCCATTTCACTAGTCAAGAGAGCTGCCATGTATTCGGTCGGAAAGTGGCATTTCATGTAGGCCGTCTGATACGCAACCATAGCATAGGCCACGCTATGGGCCTTGTTGAACCCGTAACCTGCGAATTTCTCCATCAGGTCGAATATCCGCTCCGCATGGCGGGCCGAGATCTTGTTTTCCGCACAGCCCTTGAGAAACCGCTCCTTCTGCTCCCGCATCTCTTCCGCCTTCTTCTTCCCCATGGCGCGGCGGAGCAGATCGGCCTCTCCCATCGTATAATTGGCAAGCGCACCGGCTATCTGCATTACCTGCTCCTGATAGACGATCACACCATACGTCTCGCGAAGGATCGGTTCCAACGCCGGCAGGTCGTATTCGATCCTGGTCCGCCCGTGCTTGCGGTTAATGAAATCATCCACCATGCCGGAGCCTAGCGGTCCGGGCCGGAATAGGGCCACTAGGGCCACGATATCGCCGAAATTAGACGGCTTAAGCCGCGTGACGAGATCGGTCATCCCGCCGCTCTCAAGCTGGAAGATCCCGACGGTATCGCCCCCACCGAGCATTGCGTAGACTTTCGGATCGTCCAGAGGGAGGGCCTCCAGGGCCAGCGCGGTGTCGTGGCGCTCCGCGACCGCCTTCACCGCATCTTCCAAAACGGTCAAGGTCTTGAGACCGAGAAAATCGAATTTGATCAGTCCAATCTTCTCGACCGCCTTCATGTCGAACTGGGTCGTCAGTTCGTCGTGCTGGCCGCGATAGAGCGGGAGAAAATCGGTGAGCGGACGGTCGGAAATTACCACCCCGGCAGCGTGCGTGGAGGCATGGCGCGGAAAGCCCTCGATCATCCGCGCGATCGTCAGCAAGCGGCCCACCTGTTCGTCGCCGTCAGCAGCGCGGCGCAGTTGCGGCTCCACCTGCAGTGCCTGTTCCAGAGTTATCCCAAGGGTATTAGGGATCAATTTAGCGATCCGGTCGACGTCCCCGTATGACATGCCCAGCACGCGACCGACGTCGCGCACGGCCGCCTTCGCCTTCATCTTGCCGAACGTGATAATCTGGCTCACGTTGCCGTATTTGCGCGCCACATAGTGGATCACCTCGTCCCGGCGGCGCATGCAAAAGTCGATATCCATGTCGGGCATGCTGATCCGTTCCGGGTTCAAAAAACGCTCGAAGAAGAGGCCGTATGGAATCGGATCGATGTCGGTGATCTGTAAACAATATGCCACGAGCGATCCGGCCGCCGATCCGCGACCTGGACCGACGGCGATCTTGCTCGCCTTGGCGTACCTGATGAAATCGGCGACGATAAGAAAGTACCCGGCGAACCCCATGGCATTAATCGTAGCCAATTCCTGCTCCAGGCGAGCCTCATAGTCGGAGCGGAGCGTCGTTTCATCGGCTGTCGCGTTGCGGGCGCAAATAAGCGGCCACCTAACGGCAAGGCCCGCGCGGGCCTCCTCCACCAGGACAGTGGGGAGATCCTTCCCCGCCGCCACTTCAAACCGTGGGAAATGATATGTTTTAAAATCGAGTTCGACATTGCAACGCTCCGCGATAGCGACGGAATTGGATATCGCCTCTGGCAGGTCGGCGAACAGTTGTTGCATCGCTTCCGGGCTGTGAAACGCCAATGTCTCGCTCGGAATTGCAGAGTGCCGCTCGGCGGTTATGGTATTGCCGGTCTGTATGCAGCCGAGCACCGCATGCGCCTCGGCCTGGGCGGGTTCAAGGTAGTGGCAATCGTTGGTGGCAACCACCGGGAGGCTCATGCTATTTGCCAGCTCGACTAGGGCCGTCGTCACTCGTTCCTGATCGGTCAATTGTTGGCGCATCAATTCCAGATAAAATCGGCCCTCGCCGAATGTCCGCAGATACCACTCCGCAGCCGTGCGGGCACCGGCAAGTTCCCCCCGCGACAGCAGCATCGGAATCTCCCCCCTGCCACAGCCCGATAGCGCGATAAGACCCTCGCTATGGGCCGCCAGTGCCTCCTTATCTATCCGCGGCTTGTAATAGAATCCCTCCAGATGGGCCAGCGAAGACAGCTTGCACAAATTCCGATATCCATCGCGAGAATAGGCGAGCAGGGTAATATGTGCCAGCGCTCCTCCGCCATCCCGCTGCAGGCTACGCTCGGTCAATTTGCCGTGGGTTAGGAGATAGGCCTCGCAACCGATGATCGGCTTGACGCCGGCCTCCTCCATCGACTGGTAAAATTCCACCGCGCCGAAGAGATTGCCGTGGTCCGTCACCGCGATGGCGGGCATCCGCATCGCCTTGGCCGCCTGGGCCAACGCACCTATCGGGATCGCTCCGTCTAACAAGCTGTAATAGGTATGGACATGTAGATGGACGAACGGCGCGTGGTGCATAACCTTTCGCTAACGGATTCGGAGGACGATTTCAAGCGCCGTTTCCGACTCACTCCCACTCTATCGTGGCGGGGGGTTTGCTGGAGATGTCGTAGACGACTCGGTTGACCCCGTGGACCTCGTTGATGATCCGGTTGGCGATCCGACCGAGCAGATCGTATGGGAGGCGGACCCAATCCGCGGTCATACCGTCCAGGCTGCCCACCACGCGAAGAGTTACCACATTTTCATACGTGCGCTCGTCTCCCATCACGCCAACCGTCTTTACCGGAAGCAGGACGCAAAAACTCTGCCAGACCTTGTCGTACCACCCGGCGGCCTTGATCTCCTGCATCATCACATCATCGGCATTGCGCAGTATGGATAGCCGGTCCTCGGTTACGGGGCCGAGTATCCGAACCGCAAGGCCGGGACCGGGAAACGGCTGACGGAGGATCATCTCGGACGGCAGACCGAGTTGCCGGCCCAATTCGCGGACCTCGTCTTTGAAGAGCTCGCGGAGCGGTTCGATCAGCGTAAGCCCCATCCGTTCCGGCAACCCTCCCACGTTGTGATGACTCTTGATCGTAGCAGAGGGACCCCTTGTAGAGAGGCTCTCTATAACGTCCGGATAGAGCGTCCCCTGCGCTAGAAACTGCGCCCCCGCAATCCCCCGCGCCGCTTCCTCAAAGACCGCGATGAACTCCCGCCCGATCCGTTTTCGCTTCTCCTCCGGTTCCTCCACGTCCTTTAACACTTGGAGAAACCGCGCGCCTGCATCTATCGCGCCGATGGTTATCCCCAAGTGGTCCCGAAAGAGGCGCGGGATCTTTGTCTCCTCTCCCTTTCGCAGAAGTCCGTTGTCGACGAAGACACAAGTAAGTTGATCCCCGACGGCTCGGTGCAGCAGTGCCGCGGTGACCGAGGAATCGACACCGCCCGAGACGCCGCATATGACCCTTCCCTTGCCGACCATCTCCGCGATCTGCCGTATCTCTTGCTCGATAAATGATTCCATCGTCCAGGTCTGCGCACAGCCACAGATCCGCGTGAGGAAATTGGCTATTAGCATTTCGCCATGCTCGGTATGGGCCACCTCCGGGTGAAATTGGATGGCATAGAGGCGACGGGCATCGTCCGCCATGGCGGCAATAATGCCGTCGCTTAATGCGATCGCGCGAAATCCCTTCGGGACCGAAGTGACATGATCGCCGTGCGACATCCATACAGGGGCTCGCGCCCCTTTCATCGGGGGCTCTGCCCCCGTTCCCCCGAAATCGTGCCCGCTCGGCCTGGCAAAGCCAGTGCCTCGCGGGCTACTTTTCCCCTCAACGCCGCTGTGTGGCTGGTCATCGGTCATGTCATGAAAGAGCGGGTGATAAGGGTCGTACAGTATTTTCGCTCGCCCATATTCCCGCGCCATCCCCGCCGCCACCTTACCACCCAATGCCTTCGCCATCGCCTGCATCCCGTAGCAGATCCCTAGGACTGGGACTCCTAGTTGCAGGACCGTGGGATCTAACCGAGGGCTGGATGCGTCGGTGACAGAAGCGGGGCCACCGGAGAGAATTATCCCCTTCGGGGCAAAGACGCGCATCTCTGCAAGGGGCATTGTACAGGGCCGGATCTCGGAATAGACGCGGGCCTCACGCACCCGCCTTGCGATTAACTGAGTGTACTGGGAACCGAAATCCAAAATGAGGAGCCGATCCATAATGATTCTAACACCTTCTATGCGGGTGGAACGTCCCCTACCTATTCCAGGCGATAATTCGGGGCCTCTTTGGTGATGATCACGTCGTGCACATGGGATTCACGCAGGCCCGCCGGTGTAATACGCACGAAACGGGCGCGTTCCTGAAGCTCGGTGATTGTTGCTGCACCCACGTATCCCATCCCGGAGCGAAGCCCGCCGACCAATTGATGCACGACCTCCGCGATCCGGCGCGGCCTTCGATCCCCTCGGGTACAAGCTTAGCGAACTCGGCGACATCGGCTTGGAAGTAACGGTCCCTGCTCCCTAGCTGCATAGCGGAGAGGGAGCCCATGCCGCGGTAAGCCTTGTAGCTCCTTCCCTGATAGAGGACCACCTCGCCCGGCGTCTCATCCGTGCCGGCCAAGAGAGAACCGATCATCACCGTGTCCGCCCCGGCTGCCAGGGCCTTTACGATATCGCCTGAATACTTGATTCCGCCGTCTGCAATTAGCGGCACGCCCGCCTTCCGGGTTACCGCGCTGCACTCCGCGATAGCCGTTATCTGCGGTACGCCTACGCCCGCCACCATCCTCGTGGTGCAGATCGAACCTGGACCCATCCCCACCTTTATGGCATCCACATCGCAACGCACCAGCGCCTCGGCCGCCTCGGCGGTGGCGATATTGCCGACGACTATCTGTGCCTCAGGCAGCCGTTTCCTAAGCGCCTTTGCAGTCTCGATCACGCCTCGCGAGTGCCCGTGCGCCGTATCGATGCAGATAAGGTCCGCCCCCGCCGCTGCCAAGGCCTCAGCCCGCTCGATCGCCTCGCCGCCGACCCCTATGGCAGCCCCTGCGCGCAACCGTCCCAATGGATCCTTAGAGGCGTTCGGATGACGTTTGGCCTTCTCGATATCTTTGATGGTGATAAGCCCCTTGAGTCGGCCATTGCGGTCGATCACCGGCAATTTTTCGATCCGGTGTCGATGCAGTAGCGCGATAGCTTCATCGAGCGATATCCCCTCCTCCGCCGTGATTAATTTTTCCCTAGGCGTCATCGCTTTTTGTACAGGCGTGGCGGCATCGCCTGCGCCCCGGAGATCTCTATGCGTGATGATGCCGACGAGCCTTCCATCGGCATCGATTACAGGGAATCCGGAAACCTGTTGGTCCCGCTGGATCGCCAACGCCTCTCGCAGTGACTGATCGGGGCGGATCGTCACCGGCTCCAACACCATTCCGCTCTGGGATTTCTTGACCTTCGCCACCTCGGCTGTGTGAGCCTCGATCGCCATATTTTTGTGGACGATCCCGATACCGCCCTCGCGGGCCATCGCGATCGCCGTGGCCGCCTCGGTCACCGTATCCATCGCCGCTGCCGCAATCGGGATCTGCAGCCGGATCCGGCGAGTCAGTTGGCTAGCGGTATCGGCATCGCTCGGCAGGACACCAGCCTCCTGGGGAACCAATAGGACATCGTCAAAAGTGAGGGCTTCGGGAAGCGGTAGGGCCAACATGTCGGGCATGTAGCAGAGGTCCCAGCCTGCTGTCAACTCATCGGGTCAAAGACGTAACTTATTGAAATAGCACCATTTCAATCCCCATCGGAAAGTATGGCATACCTAAAGTATGGCATGCTAAGCGGGAGGTTATCGCTCGATGACGAGGAATATGGCTCGGCGGTTGAGCGCTCGCCCCTCAGGGGTCGTATTAGGCGCGATCGGGTTTGCCTCGCCCACCCCCATGCTCTTGAGCCGTTTCGGCTCTACCCCTTGCGACCAGAGGTAATTTTTTACGGCGCTTGCCCGCGCGCGCGAGATCCAGCGGTTTACACGCGGGCTGCCTATACTGTCAGCATATCCCTCGATCCGCACGCGTCGCACCTCCGGGTGTTCGACAAGCCATGCGGCAATCTCGTCTAGCGCCAGACGCGCATCTGCGGTGAGGAGGGCGCTGTTAAACGCAAATTGTACTGGGACCTTGGGCTGCACCACCCCGTCCAGCACTACTACCGCCTTCTCCGGGCACCCGCGCGCGGAGGCGACACCGGCAAGCCTCGGACAACGGTCGTCCAAATCGAGCACACCGTCGTCGTCGAAATCCGCTCGCGCCATCAACCCCACAACCTTCCTATCCAGAGGGGCCGCTGTATCTCTAAACTCGAAGACCTTGGCGCAATCTGCGGGATGCTTGGCGGGCCGAAAGTCTTCTGCACGCGCCGGACACCGTGCCGTCAAGGCAACCACGTCGCGCAGCTCGAAATACTTGGGACATGTGGCTGGATGGATCTTCGCATCGAAAAGGGCTGGGTCTGCAGGACACTTGGCGGCCAGGTCCGCCGTGCCTAACACATAGACGGTAGCATAGTCCTCGGGAGATAATGTTTCCCGCAAGGCGTATATCTTTTGGCATCCGACATCGTGCCTACTTGGATCGAAGGCCTCGGGACGGCTCGGACATTCGAGTAGCAACGACGCAACTTCGCGCAACTCGTAAAACTTTGGACAGCCGGGGTCGTGCACGTCCGGATCGAAAGATGCCGCATTTGCCGGACAGACCGATCGCAATTCCACAATGTTCCACTTAACGGGGGATACCCCTTTAAGCGCGGCGTACTTCTGTTTCTCTAAGGCCTCCTGCTTGGCGGCAAATTCTTCATTCTCCCTTAGATAGCTCACCCCGGCAAAGGCCCGCGCCATTGGCGCCCCGGCGCCGTGCACCAGGCCGACACCACCGCCGGCTGTCACCGCCAACCCCTTGGCCACCTTATAGTGGCCGCCGACTAACAGCTCCGCCGGGCTCTCCGCTCGCTCCTTAAACATCCGCGCCGTCGGTGTGCGTCCGGTCACCTCCAGGCTGAGATCGGTCGCCGGAGACAACCTGACCGCTGCCCCCGCGCCGTAGAGAAACGAGGCTGCGCTGATATCGACGTTGCGAAAAT
>JACPFG010000039.1:0-8497 GCA_016183125.1 Deltaproteobacteria bacterium | reverse complement strand
CCAGCGCCCCGCCGCTCACGGTTTCATCCCCCAAAAATCGGTTCTCGTCACCGCTCGGAACGGTGAGATACGGGGCAATGGCCAGACCGACCGGCCAACGATATCGATTGACAACGGAGGCCTTAATCTCCGTTCGCAGATCCCCTAAACTGAACTTGTTTTGAAATCCCGGCGCAACTACGGTCGTCGGATCCTGAAAGTGGGCATTTAACGCCACAGGGAGATCGAGCCCTACCGAGAGCCAGTCGGTAATCCCGATGCCGCCGTACAAATGTTGAAGGAGCAGTCGATCCACCACCCGGCGTGGGGTCTCCCGTTCCTATGCCATTGGAGCTTAAATAGATTACGAGATTGGCGCGTTACCTGAAATTCGGCATGATCCGTAGTCGGCCGGTAATTGAGCACACTGAACCGAGTTGCCGCCGCCCAGGCCGTTCCACTACAACCAATTGCTATCAGTGCCGCACCTAGTCCTATCCTGCCGATCGCCCTATTCATCCTTTTTCTCTCCCTCATCACGGCACCTTTAGCGCAACGAGATTGCCGTGATTTGTGATGACATAGACCCTGTCACCCGCCGCAACCGGATGTCCGTAACTACCTGACCCCAAATGCCGCTTTCCTAGCATCGCGCCCGTCCGCCTATCGAGCAGATAGACTCGATCCGTCAACGAGGTTACAAATAGCGCCTCACCGACTACCGCAGGCGCGGAGGTCTCTCCGACCGGGAGGCGCGTGGTCCAGAGTACCTGGCCGCGCCGCCCGTCGATAGCCGCCACACGCCCGCTACCAGCCGCATAGATGATCCCATCCGCTACGGCAAGGTCATTCGGCGTGCCTAGCTCTGCCTTCCACACGACATCTCCGTCCCGTCCGTCCAAGGCCGCGACGATACCGTCGATCGTCCCGACAACCAGGAGTCCGTCGAGCGGCAATGGCGTTGTCTCCACATCCTGTGTCATGGCAGCCGGGGCAGACAGTCGCTGTTCCCACATGAGCGTTCCATGTACTGCGTCGTGTACGGCAATTACGCCATCAGGATAGCCAATTGCTATTCGACCCCCATCCAGCAATGCAGGATTGCTCATCCCCTTGACGGTGAATTGGGCGGCCGATACACGGCGCGCGGTCCGCCATTTGCGCGCGCCTGTTGCACGGTCTACCGATACGAGTTCCCCATGCATAGTTACGGCGTAGACCGCCGTCCCCACGACAAGCGGCGCAGCCATCACCTCCCCACCTAGATCGACCCGCCAGATAGGCGAACCGTCTGCTGCCTGCACCGCATAGAGAATGCCCTTCGCATCGCCGAAATATAGCTGTTCCCCTGCCAAACGAAGAGGCCCTACAACCGGCCCTTCCGTATCGATCGACCAGAGCCTCTTACCCAGCCGTAGCTCCACGCATACTACGCGCCCCCCCGCACTCCCGACATAGAGCCGATCGTCCGCGACGACCGGCGTCGAAAATTGATAAAGCCCACGCCCCATTCCGCGCCGTTTTTTGATCTTGGTGACCCATTCGATGGCCGGCACGTTGGCGTACCGCTCCATGGGGTCGCCGCCCGCCGCAGACGAACGATCGGCCATCGCCCAGTTTGGCGTGAATGATGTGGCCGCAGAGACAATGAGGCCGATCAGGATGAGGGCAATCCGCCCTGTGTTGCGGTCAGCCATAGCCGTTCGATCTCAACTGCGTTGTCGTGATCTTCAAACGTGTCGAGCAGGGCACGCGCCTCGTCCGCACGGCCGGCCGCGGCAAGGGAGCGCACCGCCCCGCGCAGCCCGGTCATCCGGTTGGGAGCGCGTTTGTCGGTGAGAAGTTGTCGATATCGCTCTGCCGCCCGGATGTGCTCATTTCCTGTTTCATAGGCCGCAGCGGCCGTCTCAATGGCCAGCCAGCGAAGCTCCGCCGGCACGCGGCGGGATGACGCCAGCGGTTCTAGCAGGGCAATTGCCTCCTCCCACGCGCCACTGCGCACCTTCTCCGCAGCCAACATCAGTCGTGCAATACTGGCAGCACTGGTCGACGGATAATTATTCAGCAGCTTCTGAAGCTCGGCCTCGCGCGTCTCCGGGAGAGCGCTCGAGCGATAAAGGGCAAGACTGGCCACCTGTTCGTTTGCCGTGCAGTGGGCTCGATACCAGAGGAGTGCGGTCAGCGCGGCAGCAGATATGACAGCGCCTACCAGCAGCGGGCGCCACCTTGCGGCCAGCCGAAGAAGCATCCTTTCCAGAAAAATGGGGACCGACCCGTGGCGGGCTACCGGCGATGACCAGGAATTGCCGAAAGAACCCATCGCGTGGGTGTATCGTGTGGCCGAAGTGATGTCAATAAGCACCGTTAACGTCTTCGTAGGAAGCGGAGCCGGATCGGCAACCCCGGGGCCCCGATGGCCACCTCGATCGCCTTGCGCAGATATCTCTGGTACGACTCTGGAATGGCGTCTGGATAGTTGGCGAATATAGTGAAGGTCGGCGGCGCCACGCCGACCTGCGTGGCATAGTAGCACCGCACCGGTTGGGTCCGGTAACTCGGCAGATGGTGCCGCCGCTGCGCCTCGACCAGCAACCTATTAAGCGCTGCGGTTTGAAACCGACGGCTACTGGCCGCAGCTAACCGACGCACCAGCGGAAGAAGCCGCGCGCAGTCCCGCCCGGTGCTAGCCGCGATCGGCTGAATCGGCAGGCGGTTCAGCTCTCCGAGGACCTCCCGCGTTGCAGCCACCTGTGCTGTCCACCGCGCGCGCGGGACTAGATCCCATTTGTTAAGCGCGATCAGCGCTGGGCGGTATGCCCTCGCCACCTCTGCTACCAACTGCCGATCTTGATGTGTGCAACCCTCGCTCGCATCCATTACGATGATCGCCACATCTGCCCGCTCCATAGCCTGTAGGGCCTTTATGATGGAAAATTTCTCGACGCGGCCAAGGCTCTTAGACTTTCTGCGGATCCCGGCGGTATCGACGAGCAGATATCGATTTCGACCTGCGATTATGGCAACATCTATGGCATCCCGCGTAGTACCCGGCAATTCGTGCGCCACGACGCGCGGCGCCCCTGCCAGACGATTGACCAGCGTCGACTTGCCGACATTCGGCCGCCCTATGATCGCTATGCGCAGCGGTGCCACGCCCTGGTGGGGATCGAGGGATTCGGGCCGCGTCGGCTCCCCGCCAACAATCGTTGGCGGGTCCGCCATAAAGCGTGGCGGAGGCTTACGGGCCTCGGCCGCGCTTAGCCTCACTCGCGGCGGCGTCATCCCCATCGATGCCGCTCGCTCCGGATATCCCTCACCCCCGACCCCACCAGGGCGTCTGGCTAGTGCAGCAAGTATCGCATCTAGCAACTCATCGATCCGCCGCCCATGTTCGGCCGAAATGGGGACAATCGACGCGCTGCCGAGCCTGGCGAATTCCGCCAGGAGATCCTCCTGGCGGGCTGTATCCACCTTGTTGACGGCGTATATGATCGGACGCAGATAGTGAGGATGCCTGGAGATCGCGCCCGCCGGTGTCGATTACTCGGAAGCTCGTCCCGCCCCATTCCGCCTCCCCGTAGATCCTGTCGCGCGTCACCCCAGGCGTGGAATCGACCAATGCCTGCCGTCGCTCGACCAGGCGGTTAAATAGTGTAGACTTGCCGACATTAGGTCGGCCGACGATGGCAACGGTTGCAACCATATCGACCAAGCTATTATAAAATCCTTGTAAGGAAAACAGATTTCCGTTACCGAAAAATAGGAATGGGCGGCATAGCTCAGTGGTTAGAGCGAGGGATTCATAACCCCTAGGTCGAAGGTTCGATTCCTTCTGCCGCCACATATTAGGACACCGCGTGGCAAGTGGTCAGCGCGAGGATCTGGCTTTGCCAGTCCGAGCGCGCATGATTTCGGGGGGCGCGAGGTGGAGCCGCCCTCCAGTGGAGGTCGGGCGCACCGAGCGCGTGGCAACCAAAGCGCCGAAGGCGCAACCGAGCTCGCTGGGGCAGAGCCCCCGATGGATTCGGCGGATTCATAACCCCTAGGTCGAAGGTTCGATTCCTTCTGCCGCCACATTACACGTGCATGTGGTTCGTTTGAGCGGTGTCCGTGGATGGACTATTTGCCGGCTGATTATTCGCTGGCGCAGATGGTGCAGCCTTTATCGTTATACCCGGTTTCTTCTCTTCGGCCTTCTTCTCCGCACCATGTTCACCCGTGCCATCCCCCTGCGTCTTGGCTACGGGGTTCCCCGTCGGGCGGGGTTGGGCTGCTCCTCCCAGACCAAGCAGCCCGAATGCGCCTCGCAAGATCTCCAGGGCCCGACCGCCGACGGGGATAAATGGCTTCGGATCGATCCCCTGCCCGATCGTTACACCTACGTTGACGGTTTTAGGTAATGCGGGCTCAAGTGCCATGGCGCTCTCCTCTCACCCATAGTATCGGCTATGGCATGGGCCCAAGTTGCTTAAGGGGACCTCTAAAAACTGCCCATCTGCGGCGTTGCCCGCCTCGGCTGCTCCTTGCGGCGTACCTTTAAGTACGCCTCAGTCGGGCCTCAGCGGGCGCCTTGCATCTAGGCAGTTTTTAGAGGTCCCCAGAAAATGAGGGTTTTTAGAGGTGCCCTAGACCAGTTTTTTGATCAGATCTATAGCCGCTTGATAGGGATTGGCAGTCCCAGCCGCAATGCCTTGCAACAACTTGTGCAGTTCCGGTTTGGCCAGAAGCGATTGTAGCCGCGCGCGGAGCGCGGCCTCGCAAAGATCGAGGAACTCCTCCGTCCGGAGACATTGCAGATGGGCAACCCGTGCGGAATCTGCCTGGGCGTGCGCTCGGTGACTAGCTATTGCCTTCATGACACCCTCAATTCCTTCCCCTTTCGTCGCGACCGACTGTAGTACGGGTATGTGCCAATAAGACCGTTCTTCGTTTTTCGTTCTTCGTTCCTCGGGCACACTATGCTGTCTCTCGCTCTTTGCGAACCGATGTTCGGCATCATGCCGCTCCCGCGCGGCCATTTTCAGATCGAGCCGCCCCATTTCGACCATTGCGGCCAGCGCCTGGCCGATCCGGTCCGCCCCCTCCCGGTCGGCCTTGTTGACGACGAAGATATCGGCGATCTCGAGCAGACCGGCCTTAAGCGTCTGGATCGTATCCCCCGCCTCGGGGACAAGGACGACCAGCGTCGAATCGGCGATCTCCATGATCGCAAGTTCGGTCTGGCCCACCCCTACCGTCTCGACAATTATCCAGTCGAACCCATAGGCATCGTAAATACGGACGATATCGCGCGTGGCGCGGGAGAGCCCGCCGTGCGCACCGCGGCTACCGATCGACCGGATGTAGACCCCCGCATCGCCGGCGTGCGCCTGCATTCGCACCCGGTCGCCGAGCACCGCCCCGCCGCTAAATGGGCTGGAGGGGTCGATCGCCAGGACCCCAACACGCGACCCATCGGCACGGAACTTGCGGATCAGTAGATCAACCAGTGTCGATTTTCCCGCCCCTGGGGGGCCTGTGACTCCCAGACAGTAAGCCCCCTTGCGCGCGGCGTAGACCTCGGCCATCAACGCAGCTGCTTCAGCCCCTCCCGCCTCAACCTGACTGATAAGTTTGGCGAGCCCGCGAACATCGGTCGGATTAAATCGCGATTTAGTGTCTCTCTTCATCAGATAAAATGCGCCACTGCGCCGAGTCTCTTCAAATATTCCTCGATTCTCTCCCGATCTTCATTCTCTATATCGCCTTTGAAATAGATTTCAATAAACTCGATAGCCGCTCGTTTTTGGTGATAGGCATATATAATTCGTAAAGAGGAACCCTTCAAATAGCGGCAAAACAACCGGGCCTTGAGAATGGCGACTCCCTCGACTTTAGTAATGACATTGAAATGTTTGCTGTTTCCCAATGGTTGTATTTGGAGCACCCGTTTAAACTCCTCAAGATCCCTTGGCAGCGAGCGGTATTTTCTGGACAGCCGATGAAACTCTTTGGCAAATGCCGGCAGCGCATCAAAGGTCATCGCCATAATTTCTTACGGAGTATTTCTCGTCGCGGTAAAAAACGCTCTCGTAGGACAGTGCCTCGCCAAAACCGCGCGTCAGCCATGGGACATCCCCGTGGGAGTAATCGCTTAACTCTTTGGCATTCTTGTCAGACAAACGGGCCAATACTTCATCAATATGTTCGATCTCCCGTCCGGAAAGCAATTCAAGGCTTGGCCTCTTAATGGGCAGATATTTTCTCTGCGGGTAGGTAAAATAACGGCTCTTGATCTCTTCTAGTTCCCCCTTTTTCTTCATCTCTTCCACAATCTCCTTGAATTCCACCGGTGTTGGCCCGTGATGGTTTTTAATGTAAGTTGCGCCTATCAGGTTTTCCTCAAATTTCTCGTAATAATCGAAGTCGATAAAATAAAGGAGTTTGTACAACACCGTCTCGCCCACATTCGGTTTGCCTCCAACTTTTTCAAGGACATACAAAAGGGCCTGCTTAAATTTCTCCAGGTTTTTCCGAGTAACGCGAATGGTCAGTTTACCCGCCCGTTCTATTTTTTTCCCTTTTTCCAGCCTTACCACCGGGGCAACACTCTCTTCTTCGCGCAAAAAGATTTCAAAAGGAATATCAAAAACGCCCGCCAACTTCCTTGCCTCTGTGATCGTTAAATCTCTCTCGCCTTGTTCAATTTGCATATATGTAGGGCGAGAGATGCCGAGCTCCGACGCCAAAAATTCCTGCGTCAGATTATGCTTCTTGCGCAACTGCCGGACGAACCTTGAAAGCATGGCTTCATATTTGCGCAGGAAGGATTATTTGTCAATAGTCTTGTAAAAATATTTTACAACGGGCTTCGCGGAAGTTCTGTTACAGAAAAATAGAGGGTCTTCAATGAGCCTCTGCGCCTAGCCCGGGGGGCTGTTCCACACATTGTGGAAAATCCACGCGTCACATAATAGTCCTTGTGCGACGTACACATCTCACACATCGGATGCGGCCTCGGCCGGGGTCGGGGGATTCGGGCCGCCGTCTCCTCGGCTTACGTGCCTTCGCCACAAGGAAATATATAGTCATTCCAGTTAGTTGAAATAATCCACCTGGACACACAACTTCGGCGAGACTCAAGAACGATAATAGGAGTGAGGGGAAGGGAGCGGGAGGTCGTTATGAGTTTTCTCGGTATTTTTGGCGATGGTGATAAGGCCATAGGTGGAACTGTCCTCGGCGGACTGACTGGCGCGAGCGCTGGATTTCTAATGGGGGGGCCGGTGGGAGCCGCTGTCGGTTTCGGCATTGGGGCCATACAAGGGAATGTTCAGGGTAATCAAGTAGACATGCAGGAGGACTTCTTTGCAGATCAAGACGCGAGAATCAGGCAAACCAATGAACAGGCTACGGTTAGGGATACCAAGCAGGCGGCTAGGGTGATCGAGCAGAGCGCGGCGGGGTTAACACTTCGGGCGGCGCGCGAGCATGAGCTAAGCGCTGAGGCGAGCCTCGATGCCGCGGCGAAGAAACGGAAACATACACCGTATCAGCTGGCAACCAAGGACGGGCCGGCAAAGGTGAGCGGACAAATAACGCGGGCGTTTTTCGATCCGCGCGCGGAGTATGGCAAGGGGAAGACGGCAGGAAAGGCGTAACACAACGCAAACGATAAGGAGGATGAATCATGGGACGACGATATCGGGGAAGATTGGATCTGTTGCACAGCGCGGGACTGACCCGTTTTCATAATGATCCGGGCCAGGGAGGTGTCGCGCCGATCGGATATGGGGTGGGTGGTGGCGGTGGCGGATATAGCGCCGGATTAGGGTCTACAGGGATCAGCGCACCGCTGATGCCGATGGGGGGGGCCGGCGGCACCACAATCTCGTTGGACGCAACCACGTCTCCCGGCAAGGGAGACGCCCTCGTAGACCAACTGGCCGAGGATTCGAAATTCGCCCGGAACTGGAACATCGGCGCCGGGATCTTCAACGGCGTCATGGGGCTCTGGGGCGGGATCCTGCAAACGGTCCTGCTCGCCAAGCAGATCAGCCTGTCCCAGGATGCCATGGAGTTGGAAAAGAGATATGTTAACCACAAGATCGATTTAGAGAACATGATCGTGACTAAGCAATCGGAGCTGGCTACCAAGAAACTCGATACGGAAGTAGAACTTGCCGGGTTGGAAAGGTCCCGTCAGACCGATCTGGCCAAGATAAAGAAAGAGGCGGCCGCCGAAACGGCCAAGTGGAACGCGATGCAGTCTCCATTTAAGGAGCCATTCTACGGCAAACCGGCAAAGTCCAAGGCGGCCTATGTCTAACCGATTGTGAACAACATGCTGCCTGTGAGGGAGTACTGGTCGTGCGCCGAGGTCTGTGTAATTTCTAACGTTACAGAATAGCCCTTAGACGACGCGCTTAGTGTGCCGATCCCCCTGGCGTGGGCTGCGCGACGGCTCTTTTCGACCGGCGGGTCCTGCCACCAGCTACCCCCATTCGCGGCATCGCTCGCGCTCACGCGCGGCTGCTGG
>JACPFG010000047.1 GCA_016183125.1 Deltaproteobacteria bacterium | reverse complement strand
CCCCGCAGAAAATAGATCAAGACGTCGGTGTCGAGGAGGAGATTCACACAGGTGCTTCCGCATCGAGCGCTTCGAGATAGGCCTTAACGCTCCGATACCGCGTCCGTCGCAGCCGTTGCACGTACCGAACGGGATCTTTGGTGCCCTTTTCATCCTTCCATATGCCGAAACCGATGGAGTCCCAATCGACTCCGGCAAAGGGTGCCACCAATTGCTCAAAGGCATAGCGGGGCACCCGGTATTGATCCCCTACCCGGATCGCGAAGAGTCGGCCCTTCTTAATGAGGTTCCGCACCGTCCCTCCCGCCACCTTGAGGACCTTCGCTACCTCTTCAGGAGTATACACGACATCCGTCTGTTCCCGAATAGACATATACGCCAATTATAAAAAATACGATAAATATGTCAACATGATAATTTACGTATGTGGAAATTTTAGAAGGGCCGCAGCCGCCACTATGTACCGGGATAGCAAATGGGAACAAGTCCCATTTGGCAAATCTTCTTCTCACCTACCGTGGGCCACAAGGTCCAACCAGATGCTAACGAGCTGCAGAAATTCCCATGCCGACCACCATATTAGACATTACCAGTTGACGCACCATTTCAATTTCATGCACCAGGGCATGATAGCGGTCCATACTGCTTGTAAATCGCTTGGCTGCTGTTGCCACGGTCAGGTGCATAGTGTCCTCACCATAGAGAAGACCCTTAGCAAGGGACATCGCATCGTGCCACGCACATTCAAGCGCGTCCGATTGTGCCACCTTGAACGTCGCGAAAACTTCCGCCGTATCCAAAGTGCCAAGAAAACTGTCGGGCGTCAAACGCCGCCACACGTCTTCCGCGCCACGACTCCAACAACTTCCACCTACATTGGGTGTACTCATTGTCTCCTCCTTTTCGCTGTCCAATGGATTACTACCAAGATTATCGTCCCCTGTCAAAAAAAGTTGCGTACTTTTTTCGAGAGAGAGAGAGAGAGAGAGAGAGAAATAAAATCAACTAGTTAGCGGCAAAATAATTATTCGATCGCCTTCCCCTTGATGCCATACTCGTACGGCCCTTCGGTGATCACCGGCGTATGCGCGAAGTTGTCGGTGGTCGGCGGGGAGCCGATGTGCCACTCCAAGGTCTTTCCGCCCCACGGGTTGGCTGTCGCCTTTGCACCGTACTTCAATGACCAAAGAAAGTAGACATACATAATAATAATCCCGGCGCCGATGAACCATGAGCCGACGGTGGAGAACTGATTGAGAAATGTATATTGCGGGAGATAGTCGTAATAGCGGCGCGGCATGCCGAGTTTGCCGAGGAAAAATTGCGGGAAGAACGTCAGATTAAATCCGGTAAAGACCAGGAACCAGGAGACCTTGCCCCACCGTTCCGGATACATCCGGCCGAACATCTTGGGCCACCAGTAGTGAAATCCGGCGAACAGTCCCATTACCGTCCCCCCCATCATCACATAATGGAAGTGGGCGACGACGAAGTAGGTGTCGTGGACGTGGACGTCATACGAGAGGGCGGCGAGGAACAACCCCGTCAATCCGCCGATCGTGAAGAGGAAGATAAACCCAAGCGCATAGAGCATAGGCGTGTCGAGGAGGATCGAGCCCTTATACAGTGTGGCCGTCCAGTTCACGACCTTGATCGCCGTGGGGATCGCTACGAGCATCGTGAGGAGCGAAAAGAGGAGGTTCGCTAGCTCCGACTGGCCGCTGACGAACATATGATGACCCCAGACGATGAAACTGATGAAGGCGATGGCGAGGCTGGAGTAGGCAATCGCCTTATACCCAAAGATATGCTTCCGCGAGAAGACGGCGATTACCTCGCTCACAATCCCCATCCCCGGCAGGATCATGATGTAGACGGCCGGGTGGGAGTAGAACCAGAAAAAGTGCTGGAAGAGGACCGGATCGCCGCCGAGCTTCGGATCGAAGAATCCGACATGAAAAAATCGCTCGATCACGAGGAGGGCCGTGGTGATCCCGATCACGGGTGTGGCCAACACCTGGATGATCGCCGTGGCGTAAATCGCCCAGACAAAGAGGGGCATCCGAAAGAAGGTCATCCCCTGGGCGCGGAGCTTGTGGATCGTCACGATAAAATTAAGTCCCGTCATGATTCCGGAGAACCCCATCACGAATACCCCGCCCGCCATTAGGGTCGCCGCCGTGGCCGTCCGGATGCTATACGGCGTGTAGAACGTCCAGCCGGTGTCGGCCCCGCCGAAGACGATGGCCGACGTGGCGAGCAACGCGCCGCTAACGAAGACATAGTAGCTGGCGAGATGTTCCCTAAACTCGCCGGGATGATCGGGATGATGAACATGAAGACCATTATCGCGCCGTGGAGGGTGAAAAATTTGTTGTACGTATCGGCCGCAACGATCGTTTGCCCCGGCGCCCAGAGCTCCAACCGGACGAGCAACGCGAACACCCCGCCGACGGCGAAGTAAAACATGCTCGTGTCGAGGTACATGATCCCGATCCGCTTGTGATCGAGCGTCGTGACCCAACTCCACCACCCTTTTGGCGACCGTAGATAGTCCGTCATTATTTGAGCCCTTTCAAATACTCGATCAGCGCCGTGAACTCTTCGTCTTTGAGTTGCCCCTTATACGTCGGCATGATCGGTTGAAACCCCTTTACCACCTTGGCTTGGGGCTCCGTCAACGATTCCCTGATATAATTTTCATCTACCGTGACCGTCATGCCGTCTTGCATCTCTTCCTGACGACCGAAGACCTGCGCAAGCGTTGGACCCACACCTTTGTTGCCATCCACTGTGTGGCAGGCGGGGCAGCCTTTAGCTGTGAAGAGTTGTTTCCCTTGCTCGGCCGGGGCGGCGGACGCCTCTTTCGGCTTGGCCTTTTCCTCGGTCGCCTCCTTGAGCGCGGCTAATTCCCAATCGAGCTGCCAGCGCTCGTACTCCTCCGGCGGCATCACCGTCACCTTCGCGAGCATCTTCGAGTGCGCGGTCCCGCAATATTCGGCGCAGAAGAGATCGTGGACACCCGCCATCGTCGGCTCGAACCAGAGGGCCGTATACATATTTGGCAAGACATCCTGCTTCACCCGGAAATTCGGAATGAACAGGCTGTGGATCACATCCGCCGAGGTCATCAGGAGTTTCACCTTTTTCCCCAGCGGGATAGTGAATTCGTTGGTCAGTTTTCGCCCATTGGCGTATTGAAACTCCCACTGCCACTGCCGACCGACCACGTTGATCTCCAGGGCATCGGTGGGCATCGTCCGCATCTCCTTATAGCCGATCCAGCCCCAATAGAAGATCGCCATCACGGCAACAAAAAGGCCGATGGAAACACCCACTTCCGTCGGCGTGTGCCCTTCGATATAGGCCGTCCGCTCCCCCTTCTTTTTCCGCGCGTAGATGTGGGAGAAGACCACGATCCCGATGGTGATCGCCCCGAGGGAAACGGCGCTGAACCAGAAGAGGACGTCGTATTGCCAATCAACCATCCCGGCGAATGTAGAGGCCCGCGGAAGTTCAAATTGAGGGAAAATGGCGGCAAAAAGACCAATCATAAGTGTTCCGGGACGCGGAATTTGCCTGGAAATCCGGGGGGATTGCAAGGGAAAAGACGCGATTGGGCGGGGGCTAACTAAATAGCTCATGTAGCCGATCTGGCAGGTTCTGCCCTGGATGGGAGGGGATGAAGGGGAGAGATATCCTCTAACAAGAAAGGCATTCGTTGCATTATGGGGTGAATGATGACAAGCAAGAGTCGGTCGTGGAGGCGGCGAAGAGTGCATCTGCAGACAGAAATCCTCAAACGGCTCTTGCATGTAAAGGCCATCGGGTGTGATGCCGATTTGCGGGAGGAGATCCGGACCATCCCAAAATGCGAGCTACATGTGCATCTTGCAGGGGCTGTGAGAAGATCCACCCTTGTCGATCTGGCCAGAAAAAATAACGTGTCTCTCCCGGCATCTTCAGCACAAGACTTCTTACAAGCGCCTAATTTGTTGATGCTTTCATCGGGGAATGAAATATGGGAATTATTTCATCGCATGTATCAATGGTGTTGGTCTTGCGTGCGTTCCTGTGACGATTTGGAGCGGATTGTTTTTGAATTTTTAGAAGATTCGTATCATCAAGGGGTCCGGCATTCAGAATTTACCGTTTCCGGTAGCGCGGTAATGCATAAATTTCCGTTTGACGAATGGACCGATGCGGTGGCCCTAGGCATTCATCGTGCACAGGCATCGTACCCCATCGCCGCCGCCGCGATTCTGGATATCTCAAGACGTTCGGGCCCAGCACAGGCGCACGCAAATGTCGACAAGGTAATTCAAGGACGACCCTCGGCATTGTGTGGAATTGGCATGGGTGGAGACGAGGTAAAATACCCCGACAGTCTTTTTACGGAAGCATTTCAACATGCCAGAAAAAATGCCATTCCCTCCACTGTTCATGTTGCCGAATTTGCTCCCGGAGAGACAACGATAACCACCATTGAAATGCTACAACCGAATCGGCTGGGCCACGCCCTCAACACCATCAAATCAACCCAAGCTTACGCCATCCTGAAAGAAAAGGGGATTCATGTAGAAAGTTGTCCGTTGTGCAATTATCTGGGGCTGGTTGGTGGCCTCACGTGCATTGAGGAACATCCGATAAGCAAATACTATATGGACGGAATTCCCATCAGCATTAACACTGACGATCCGCACATTTTCGGATTCGATCTGCTAGACAACTATGTCTGTTTGTTCAAAGAAGCCCATTTCACAATCGAGGATTTTCGAGCAATCAATAAGCGGGCGGCAACCTTCGGTTTTATTCCTTCTTCTGAAATGGCGCGTGCTGGACAGCCCGCTCTTTCTATTGGAGAAGCAAACACGCGGCAGACGTAAAGCGGATCCCTTTCGCCACATGCGCACTCACTGCCGGGCGCCGATAAGATGACGCACGTCCAGCAGGAAGCGCACTTTATGGGCGGTGAGTAATTGTAAACACTCTTCGAAGTCTTTGTTGACTAGCATGGCGGATCAGGTGGTAGCGGCGCCGAAGCACTTCGACCATTTCAACACGAGCGCGTGGACTTAAGGCGGTATAGGCGGATTTTTCGTGCCTGGCGGCAGCGCGAAAGGAGGCAAAGCGACGCACGACCTTTTGCATGATGATTACCTTATCGTATCCTGCGCGGTTCGCCAAGCGAAAAGACCGCAGGTCTTCAACCACGCCCATTCCGCCGCATCCGAAAAATCATGGCAGCTATGCCGATCACGGTGATCGCGCCGCCGGCTCGCATCAATCGCGTGGCAAAGAGGGCGTACTTGCGCGTCTTGGGATCGTACCGATAGCAGAACATGAGTAACCGATCGGCGATCCCGCCAACCTTCCCATTTGTCGCCTCCATGAGCGCGAGTTTCAAGTCCCTGACCTGAAAATCGATCCCGTAGAGATAACGGGAGAGCCGTCCGTCCGGCGTCGCGACGTAGATGGCGGCAGCGTGGGCGTACTGTTTCTGTTCCTCATCGTACCGATACCGGAAGCCGATCGCATCGGCAAGGGCGCGGATGTTGGGCTCGTCTCCCACGAGGAAGTGCCAGCCTTTTTCCGCGCCGAGCCGGCCGTACGTATCGAGATAGTTTTTCCTCTTTTCCGCGGCTAATGTCGGCTGCTCGCGTGGATCGATGCTGATATTCACGTAGGTGAATTGCTCGCCCGCGCTCCATTCCAGGTTGCGCAATCCCCCCACCAGGCCGTTTAAGAGCAGGCCGCAGAGATTTGGACAGCTATAGTACGCCAGACTTACTATCACCGGCCGCTTGCCGTCGAAAAACGATTTAAGCGGAACGGTCGCACCGGCCTCGTCACGGAATTGGAGATCGAGCGGTAGGGTCTGGCCCAAATGTTCCTCGATCCCAACGCCCTCGAGCTCGCGGGGGGCGGATTCTTCAGCGCCAAGCTGGCCGGGAAGGGATAAAAAGGAAAGTATGGTTAAAAAAGAAAACAATTTCATAGTGTTATAGTAGTGTGGAACGTCCCCTTATTGATGGAAATTCACGCTCTCCATAATGCGCGGGTCGCGGCGGGGGACGATCGGCACCCGCCCCAAAAACGTGCTCACCGCCAGACCGAACAGCCCCGCGAACCCGACAAAGATCCCGATCTCCGGCATGCCGAAGATCGGCCCCCGCTCGGCAAACCGCGGGATCACTAGCCAATAGCAATCGAGATAATGCGCCGCAAGAACCCAGCAGGCGATTCCAAATAGATATCCGCCCTGCCGTTTCACGCCCTGCGGCAGGAGGAGGCAAAACGGGATGATAAATTTCACGATCAGCAGGGCCCAGGCCATCGGTTGCCAAGGGCCGATCATCCGTTTGCTCAAATAAAACGTCTCCTCCGGGAGGTCGGCGTACCAGATGAGCATAAATTGCGAGAAGGCAATGTATGCCCAAAAGACCGTGAAGGCGAGCATCAGTTTGCCTAAGTCATACAGGTGATCGGGATGGACATAGGGGCCGAATTTTTTCCGCCGATAGAGGATGACGGCAATGACGGTGATCATCGCGATTCCGCTCAAGAAGAGCCCGGCGAAACAGTAGACACCGAAGATCGTGCTGTACCACTCCGCCTCGAGCGACATGAGCAGGTCCACGCTAAAAAACGTATACGTCAACGCGAATATCAGGAGGAACGCGGCGGCTAATTTAGTATTGCGCTTCGTTAAAGACACGGCGCCGGTTTCGTCCTGCCGAATGGAGTTCCGGACCAAGAGCCAGCCGAAGACGAGCCAGATGAGGAGGCAGGAGAGATTCCGGAACGTGAAGAACGGGAGGTTTAAGTATGCCGCCTTCTTTTGCAAGATGCCATGCACATCCATCGCCTGCGGATGCGCCCATTCGTAGAGATGATGCGACCCCGCCAGGACGCCGAAGAAGAGGACGACCGCGACAGGGAGAAATGCCACGAGGGCCTCCGGGATGCGGCGAAGCGTGATACTCCAGGTGGAGCCGGTGATATATTGGAGGGCGAGGAAGAAGACGCCGGATAAACTCAGAGAGGTCCAGTAGAAAAACCCCAGCAGATAATTCGCAAAGGCCCGTTCGGGATTTGCCTTCAGCGAGGCAAAGAACGTCACGCCGCCGATAACCGCGAGGGCAATACAGAAGAGACGAAACCCGCCCCGGACGGTCAATGGCCGAACGGCAGGGAGCTGGTCAGCGGTTTCGAAGTGGGTCGCGCTCATTGGGCTTTGGCCCCCTCTCCCTTGCCAGCAAGCTCGGATGCGCCTTCGGCGCGGTTGTTGACAAGCGCGCGGTGCCTTCGGCCTCCACTGGAGGCCGACTCCACCGCACGCCCCCCATGGGGAGAGGGGATTGCCGCGCCTAAGATGGTTTTGATATCCTCCGGTGTTGGGTTTGCGGCACGTTGCAAGACACGCACGTAATGGACTGCGGCCCAGCGCTGTTCCGGCGACAGTTGTGAGGCATAGCTCGGCATCAGATTTTGCCCCTTGGTGATTACGTGAAAGATCCGGCCGTCCGAATACTCTCGTGCCTGGGCCGACACAAGTGACAATGGCTTCGGGAATTTCGGGACGATCGGGCCGTCGCCTAGTCCCCGGCTTCCGTGGCAGACGTGGCAATATGTCTCGTACACCACCTTTCCCCTCGCCAAGACCTCCGCCGTCCGCGGCAGTGGGTTGGCAAGCCCTGCCGTCTCCTCCGGTTTATCGAACGGATACGGTTCGAACCCCTGTGGGATCGTCCCCTTGATCGGTGCCCGTGCCGACCGCCCCGCCGGTGACGTCGCATCCCACTCGTAGGCCTTCACCGCGGGCGTATCCGCCATATCGGGCATATACTCCCACGTCGTCTTGGACCGATCGCATGCAGCGGTTATTAATAGAACGAACATGAATATGCTCAAAATATGCCTTCGACGACCGTATTGGTGAGCGGGTGACGCCGGCGGGGGGACCCCCAGAGCCGCCAGCAGCCATAGGCGATGCCGGCGATGGGAGTCGCCGGCGGCAGGACCCGCCCACAGAACAGCATCGCTAGGTAACCACGCGAACTTCATACGCCCCATTCTCCTTCATCAATTTCTCGACATGCGAAATCTGCTGGCTCTCTCTCACCGGTACCCAGAGCGCGAAGGCGTCCGCGCTCACTCGTGGGTCCACAATCCTGCCCTTCCACTTGGGCAGCCCGCAAAACGAGAGGACGCCGATGAACGTCATCACCCCGCCCAATAAAATCGTACTCTCGAACGTGATCGGGATGAACGCCGGGATCGAGAGCATCGGCTTGCCGCCGACGTTCACCGGCCAGGCAACGGCGGATGTCCAGATCTGAAAGCCGAGCCCGCCGAAGCAGCCGAGCAGGCCGAACAGCAGCGTCACGACCGAGATCCACGATTTCTTGATGCCTAAGACCTTATCGATCCCATGGATGGGATACGGCGTGAAGGCGTCCAGATTCTGGTGCCCGGCGCGCCGCGCGGCCACCGCACCATCAATCAATTCATGCGGATCGGCAAAAATGCCGACCACACCCTGTTTAGAAGACATACTCTTCTCCGGTCTCCACCACTTTCACCTTCTTCTTCCCGAACGGTTTCAAAAATGTGTGCATCGTGGATTTCACCTCAGACATGGCGATGGTCGGCAACCCCCGACAGAACAGCAAGAACCACATAAAGAAAAATCCGAAGCTCCCGATCGTCACCCCCACCTCCACAAACGACGGCTTGTACATCCCCCAACTGGAGGGGAGGTAGTCGCGATGGAGCGAGGTGACGATGATCGTGAACCGCTCGAACCACATCCCGACATTGACAAATAGCGACGCCACGAACATCACCGGGATGCTCCGCCGGAGTTTCTTCGACCAGAAGATCTGCGGGACCAGCACGTTGCAACTGACCATGATCCAGTAGGCCCACGCATAGGGGCCCAAGGCACGGTTCATGAATGTGAACCGCTCGAATTCGTTGCCGCTATACCACGCCGTGAACATCTCCATCCCGTAGGCGTATCCGACCATCATCCCCGTCACGAGGATGATCTTGTTCATGTTGTCCATATGCTGGAGCGTGATGTAATCCTCCAGACCGAAGACCTTCCGGACGATCACCAGGAGCGTCACGACCATTGCGAAACCGGAAAAGATCGCCCCCGCCACGAAATAGGGCGGGAAGATCGTCGTGTGCCAGCCGGGGAGGAGCGAGACGGCGAAGTCGAAACTGACGATACTATGCACAGAGAGGACGAGCGGCGTCGAGATCCCGGCAAGAATCAAATGAGCCAATTCGTAATGTTTCCAGCCCCGCTCGGACCCGTTCCAGCCTAAGGCCAGGAATCCATAAATGAACTTCTTGATCTTTGTCTTGGCCCGATCGCGCACCGTGGCCAGATCCGGCACGAGGCCTAAGTACCAGAAGACGAGCGAGATCGTGAAATAAGTTGAGACCGCGAAGACGTCCCAAAGAAGCGGGCTGCGGAAATTCACCCAGAGGCCGCGTTCGTTCGGATAGGGCAAGAGCCAGAAGTCGTACCAGGGCCGACCCGTATGAATCAGCGGGAAGATCCCGGCCGTCATGACCGCGAAGATCGTCATCGCCTCGGCGCTCCGGTTGATGGAGGTCCGCCAGCGCTGGCGGAAGAGATGCAAGATGGCGGAGATGAGCGTTCCGGCATGTCCGATCCCGATCCAGAAGACGAAGTTGGTAATATCCACCGCCCAGCCGACCGGATAGCTGATTCCCCAAACGCCGAATCCGGTATGGAGTTGATATCCCACGCAGGCGGCCCCGACGAGGGCGCAGGACACCGCCACCGCGAGGCAGGCATACCAACGCCAGGAAGGCCGGGACTCCATCGGGGCGCAGATGTCCCGATCCACGTCTGTCAACTTCTTGCGCGGATGAATCAGCGGCTCTTTTTTCCAAACCGTTTCCATTACGAAGTTTTATTCCTCACTTTTGTCAGATACGTCACCTGCGGTTCGGTATTCAACTCCCGCAACACATAATATCAGCGCGGATCTTTTTTGAGTTTTGCCACGCGGCTTTCCGGATCGTTCATGTCGCCGAAGACGATCGCGTCGGTCGGACAACTCTGCTGACATGCCGTTTTAATCGCCCCATCGGCTACCTCGATCCCTTTCGCCTTGGCGTCTTCCTTCCCTTTTCGAATCCGCTGGATGCAGAAGGTACACTTCTCCATGATCCCCTTCTCCCGGACGGTTACATCGGGGTTCAGCATCAGATGAAGCGGTTCCTGCCAGACATAGTGAGCGCGGTTTTTATTCCCATAATCGAACCAGTTGAACCGCCGCACCTTGTAGGGACAGTTATTAGAACAATATCGCGTTCCAACACAACGATTGTAGACTTGGAGGTTTAAGCCCTCGTTATCATGGACGGTCGCCAACACCGGGCAAACCGTCTCGCAAGGGGCCTTCTCGCAGTGCTGGCAGAGCATCGGCTGATGGACGACGTTGGGATTCTCTTCCTCGGGGCTATAGTAGCGATCGATCCGGAGCCAGTGCATCTCGCGCCCCTTGAGGATCTGTTTTTTCCCGACGGCCGGGATATTGTTCTCCACCTGGCAGGCGACAACGCAAGCGCTGCACCCGGTACAGGAATTGAGATCGATCGCCATTCCCCAGCGACGCCCTTCGTATTTGTGCTTGGCCCACATGGATGGCGGTGCGCCGTCATGCCAATGCGAGTCGTCCGCCCCCGCATGCGGATTCTTTCGATATTCTTCAAACGTTGTCTCCTGAATAATCGGCCGGCCCATAAGCTGCTGATGCCCCTGGGTGGTCGCCAACCGATGCCGCTTGCCCGTCTTCGCAATGCTTACGGGGAGACCGGCCCATGCAATCCCCTCGGGCCGCACTTGCGCCAAATCGTGAACGAATGCGCCAACGCCGTTGCCCACGCGCCCTGCCGCGGTTCGCCCATAGCCGATCGGCACGGCCACGACATCCTCATGGGTCCCAGGCTGGATATGCACCGGCAACTCGACGAGTTTTTCGGAATACCGCTCCGGGTCCTCCGCCGGCACGCGCGCCGACTGCGGTGGGACGAGCGCAATCACATCCTCCTCTTCGAGGCCCAACCGTTTCGCCGTTCGGGGAGCGAGGCAGACGTAATTGTCCCACGTGATCTTTGTGACGGGATCGGGGAGTTCCTGCAACCAACTATTGTTGGCGTACCGCCCGTCATACTGGGCGACCGTCGGATAGCCAACGAGTTGCGGACCGACTGGCCCATCCGCTGGGCCCCCGGCGGAAACACGCGTGGCCCGCGCAAGGGCCTCCGTGTTGAAGGCGCCCGCGCCGCCCTGCGCTTCGCCTCGCATCTCCACGGCGCCGGTTCGCAGGCATGACTCCCAAAAGGCCTCGAAGGAGACGCTCGCGCCAAATGTTGGATATATACGTTCGCGCCACGTCGCGCGCAGATATTCATACCAGTACTCTTCCGGGGATTTCTCCGGGGGCACGACAAGGCCCTTTGCCGCGGCGACCGCCGCGCCGTTCATCCAGGCGATCAGGTTCGCGGCCAGTGTGCGCGTGAGATAGAGTGGCGCAATCGTCGGCTGGACAATGCTATACACGCCGGTCTGTGGTTCGGCGTCGCCCCAACTCTCCAAAAAGTGGGAGACAGGGAGAACGATATCGGCCATGGCGCTTGTTTCATCCACCCGATCTGTCATCTGAATCACGAGGGGCACCTTTTTCATCCCATCGATGAACCTCGTCGCGATCGGCAAGTTGTAGACGGGATTGACCCCACTGACGATCAGGGCATCCACGGTGCCGGCGTTCATCTCGTCGATCAATGTCTGCAGATCGGCAAACACGCCCGGCGCCTGACGGCTGCCGTGCGACACGTCAATCGTTTGTCCGTAATTTCCCAAAAGTGAATTAAGATAATTAACCGCGACCTGGAGGGCGATCCCCTGCTCCCCGGTGAGCAACCCTGCAACAATGAGCGACCGGCCGCGCGCGCTCGCTAGCGCTTGGGCAATCCGCTTCAACGCGGCAGCTGGGACACCGCCGACGGCATCCCGTTCGTTCAAGGCGAAAGGTTTCAACATCTCGGGGGTCCCGCCGCATTCGGCGGCCAGGGCCAATGCCACAGCCACGAGATCGGTCGGTTTTACCGGATACCGCTCGTCGGCGTTCGTCCCAGTCAGCGTCAAGATCGGCTCGAGGACAATGAGCCGCGACATGCGTCCCTTCCCGTCGCCGTTGAGTTTCCTTCCAGCCGCCCAATCCCGCGCGAATTCTACCGGGGAGATCCAGGTGCCTAAGAAATCGGCGCCGAGCGTCACCACAACATCCGCCCGATCGAACCGATAGCGCGGGGTGGTTATTCCAGGGGCTCGCGTCGCCCCCTCCAGCGGCAAAGCCGCTGGAGCCTCCCCCTCACGCTCGCTTTGCTCGCTGAAGCGCCCAAAGCACTCCACGTGGGCTTGCGCGATCTCATCGGTATTCACCGGCTCATATACGATGTGCCGCCCGTCGGTCTGCGCGGCAACAAACTCGCCGATGAGTTGCTGTGTTGCCGGGCCACCGGTAGCGCCGGTGAGCAACCGCACGCGTCCCCGTTTGGCGTTGATCTGCGCGAACGCCTCCCGAATCTGCTGGTCCACGGGATCCCATCCCGCCTCGGCGGTCGACCCCTTGGCGCGGTCGCGCAGCACCGGCGTCCGCAACCGGTCCGGATCATACAGGTTCCACACGGACGTCTGCGCCCGCGCACAGAGGCCACCACGATTCACCGGATGATCGGGATTCCCCTCGAGCTTGATCGGTCGCCCTTCACGCGTCTTTACGAGGACGCCGCATTGGCAGTGGCAATCCATCGAGGTCGAGGCGTACCACAGCGCCTCGCCTGGGGTGACCTCTTCCGGCTTATTCAGATAGGGGATGATCCGCTCCACCGGCCGCCGGGTGCAGGCCGCCGCCCCGGCGAGGACCGTCGAGATTCCCATCAGCTTCAAGAAGTCGCGGCGCGAAAATTCGCCCGGCTTCAGCGCCTCCTCCCGCGGATCGGAAAAAAATTCTTTCATTGGTGACATGTGCCGCACTCTATCGAGGCCTCTTTTGCCCGGTGACAATCAACACACCATCCCATGGTTAACGGTTGCATTTGTTCGATCCGCTCCATTGCCTCCACCTTCCCGTGGCAGGTCTGGCACTGGACACCTTTTGCCACATGCCACCGGTGGCTGAAATAGACGAAATCGGGAAGGTCGTGCACGCGAATCCACTCGATCGACCGCCCCTCCTCGTAATATTTCTTGAGCGTCTGGATCGTCGGCTTGTCATTGGCTACAACCGAGTGGCAGTTCATGCAAACATTCATTGAAGGAACCGTGGCATGTCGCCCCTTATCGGCATTCGCGTGACAATAGAGACATGGGATCTGGTTCTCCCCCGCGTGCAGCCGATGACTGAACGGGATCGGCTGCTCCGGCGCATAGCCGGTGTTCACGCCCAAGCTCCGCACCGCATACACCACGCCGCCCAATAGAAAAAGGACCGCGACGAGCGGCGTATATTTCCGAAATTTCGATGGCTCTCCAAACGACACAGGCGGGTGTGGATAACCGACCGGACACAAAGAGAAAAGGGAAATTTTAGAAATCCGTAGTGGCCGGAAAAGATTAGATTGCGGCTTGCAACTGGCGGCGGCCTCGGTATAGGGTCTCCCGGATGGAACACCCTATAGGGTTGCAGCGCGTGGGAACTCAAACGTGCCGGGGTAAAAATGATGCACCCGACCTGGACGGAGAAGCGAATCGAAACGGAAGTACGTCGGATATTCCTCTATGCTCGCACCTAATCTCGTCGCAATTTTTACCGACCCATTGGAGCAACAACGACCTGTAGCGAATTGAATTAAGGAATTGCGTTATTTTAGAAAGATGCCATATTGTAAAATAACGTTGCGTCGTATTTTAGTTTCTCACCGTACAAAACTCGCGATTCAGCAAGGTAATAAGTACTGAAGATTGGGTTCAAAATCTTGGCGCACATCAATAAAGGTATAAATGGGCAAATCAAGTGAAGTTGCAGCGGTAGTAAAGTGGCTTGCCACCGAAAGTCCTGAATATCTCACGGGCGCATTGATTCCTGTATCAGGAGGATGGGAGTACTGATGGAAATGGAAATATTCACAAACGTAACCGGTATTTTCATCCGGAAGAGAGAACAACAGGATAAACTGGCCATTTGGTTTGTGCATGGGTTTGGAGAATCGGGGTTTTGTTTCAAAGAGGCTTTTGACGCACCTGAGTTAAAACAGTATTCCCTGCACGTTCCTGACTTTCCCGGTTTTGGCGTTAGCCCTCTGTTTTCGGAATCACACACGATCAATCAATCGGCTTCTTTGCTCACGGATCTTATCAAAGATTCACACAACCCTGTTGTGCTTGTAGCCCATTCTCTTGGTGGCCTGATCGCCACACAAGCGGCAACAGCCTTGCCGGAAAAGGTCAAGGGGTTGGTAAATGTCGAGGGGAATCTCACCAAAGCAGATTGTTTCTATAGCGGCAAAGCGGCAGAAGCCACGAATGCCGCTCAGTTTAAAGCCGACTTTACAGAAGAGATTTACAAGATGGGATTAAAGGACGAAGCAATCCGGCGTTATTTTGTTAGTCTCAAAATGGCAAATCCAGAATCTTTAAAAACTTGGGGTCGAACAGGTGTTGAAGCGACAGGAGAAGAAAAAGGCGGCAACGACTTTTTACAGGTTCCATGCCCAAAACTCTACATCTACGGCAAAAAGAGCATTCCCGAACGGTCGAGGAAGTTTTTGGAAAAGAATGATGTTGAGGCTGTAGAATTTGAAAACTCCGGCCACTGGCCGATGTTGGATGAGACGGAAAAGTTCTATCGAGTTGTTGGAGAGTTTGTTTCAAATTTGATCGAGAGGAAGACGGAGTTATGAAAGAGATACCGCTACTTATTTTCTTGCATGGCATCGGAGCCAGAGGTTGCTCGTTTCAACCGCTTATCGACCAGTTTGAGGATCTGAAAACAACATTTGAATTTGTCGTTGTCTATTTTTGGGGATTTACGGGGACCCCTATTCCAGAGACCATCAAGAATGTCTCCATGAAAGCATTTTCAGAACAGGTTGTGCAGGAGTTGGCCAAACATAATCCGAATAAGACAAGACCTGTCCACATCATTGGTCATTCAATGGGTGGCGCGGTGACTGTTGAAATCCATCGCCTCTTTCCAGAGGTTAAGATTGACTCATTCATAAATCTCGAAGGTGTGCTACAATCGAAGGACTGTGGAACCACAAAGCAGGTCAGTGAGCAAAGCAGAGAGTCGTTTTGTAAGACAGAGTGGGAGGCCTTGAAAAAAGAAATTAGTGACCTTGCCCGGAACGGTGACATTGCCGCACAAGATTGGATCTTGGGACTCGAAAAAACAACCGCCGAAGTTTTCTATGATGCAAGCGTGGATTTGGTGCGTGTCTCCGATTATCTCTATCCCGTTTATTGCGATTGGGACATTCCCACGGTGTATATATTCGGCGAAAAGACGTTGGCTATTTCAAGAGCAACGCATGACCGATTGCTTAAGGACGGTAAAAATGTTGTCGTCCTTCCAAATGCCGGCCACGTCATGCAGGTAGAACAACCCCAAGCCACAGCGAACATCTGCAGAAAACATTTAATGAAGTGTATGAAGAGAGGAATATCATGACAACAACAGATCGTTTTTTGATTACCGGAAGAAGGGCACTTGTCACCGGCGGATCGAAGGGAATCGGTGCCGCAATTGCAAGGGTTTTTGCCGAAGCCGGTGCAGACGTAGCAATTGTAGGCCGCGATAAAAAAGGCCTTGCCAATGTTGCAGAGGCAATCCGCAAAACAGGACGCGCTTGTTTCCCAATTGAAGCAGATTTCAGCACAACCGAAGGACCACAGTATGCGGCAGAACAGGCACTCTCTCATTTTGGAACCGTTGATATTCTCGTCAATAACGCTGGAATCACCCATGTGGAGCCGTTACAAGAGATATCCATTGAGCATTGGGATGAAATTCAAGCGGTGAATATGCGTGCTCCATTTATCCTTTCAAAACTGCTCGCCCCAAAGATGGTTGAGCAGCGACGGGGAAAAATCATCAATGTCTCTTCGCAGGCGGGCGTTGTTGCACTCGATGGTCACGCTGCTTATGCCGCTTCAAAAGGTGGTCTCAACATGCTCACCAAAGTAATGGCCGCCGAGCTCGGCCCTCACAATATTCAATGCAATGCCGTGGCACCGACCGTCATTCTTACAGAAATGGGTGAAAAGGTGTGGGGCAATCCTGCCAAAGGAGATCCGATGAAAGCCAAAATTCCTTTGCGACGATTTGGCCAGCCCGTTGAAGTCGCCGATCTTGTTCTCTATCTGGCGTCACCAGCCTCAGATCTTGTGACCGGACAAGTGATCTTGATCGATGGTGGATATACGGTCATTTGATAGAGGTATGAGCAATGGTCACTTCATCAACAAAACTTACGATCGTTGGTAGCGTCAATTTTGATATTGTGGCGCAAGTCGATCGATTCCCCAAAGAGGGGGAAAATCTTCCTGCATCTCAACTGTCGACTTTTTCTGGAGGGAAAGGAGCCAATCGAGCCGTCGCTGCGGCACGTCTTGGTGCAGCGGCTTCTCTTATCGGTGCAGTCGGCAATGATCCATTTGGAAAAATCATCGCTGATGGTCTAAAAAACAGTGGTGTGGATCTTAAAGCCTTCAAAATCGATCCTGAGCGTCCCACCGGCTGTGCCTTTATCACGGTATTTCCCTCCGGGAACAACGCCATCATCGCAGGCCGAGGCGCCAACGATGGCTTGAGTCCTGCTGATATTGAAAAGGCGGCGGATGTTATTGCATCATCGGATGCCGTCGTTGTTGATTTGGAGATCCCATTTGGAACGGTCGAAACGGTTTTACGGCTTGCCCGGAATAAAATGAGGTTGTCGATTCTCGACGCCGGACCGGCCAAGTCGTGTCCGCTGGAAATCCTCCGACTTGCTGATATCGTGTCCCCCAACGAATCCGAGTTAGAAATGCTTTCTGGAATCAGCGTGACGGATCTGGAGAGCGCTTATAAAGCAGGGAAAAAACTTCTTGCACGAGGGGTAAAGGAGTTGGTGTTGAAACTGGGAGCCAGAGGGGCTGTCTGGATGACACTGGAGAAACAGCAACATTTTCCTGCGGTCAAAGTTGTAGCGATTGATCCCACAGCTGCCGGCGATGCTTTTACAACTGCATTTGCTATCAAATTTGTGCAAACAAAGAATATGGAAACGGCTATCGAATATGCCAATATCGCCGGTGCCCTCACAACAACCCGCATGGGAGCTATCGCGTCTCTTCCCACAAGTGAAGAGGTAGAAAAGTTTAAGAGCCAGAGGGGATGAATTGTATTAGAAACCCTGACGTCGGCGCATTACACCGGAAGGGCTGCGCAGAATGTCGCCCCATCAAGGATGGGAATTCCCGCCGCGCGTCCGGGGGCCTCGCAATCCCGCACCACCAGGAGCTTTTGCACGTCGCCCAACTTTTCGGCAAAGTGCCGCAGGGCCTGGGGCGGCGTCGTGTCATTCAATTTCGTCTCGATTAACAACCATGGCTTTTTTTCGCGGGTGATTAAAAAATCCACTTCGCGCTTCTCCTTATCCCGCATGAAGTGGAGCTCCAGAGGGGGATAACCCCAGTCTTGACAAAAATGGCACCACTTGAGGAGATGGCTGGCGATCATATTCTCAAACCGGATACCTTCCTCAGGAAACCCAGGCCTGGCAGGCCTGAGGCAACACACTAGAAACCCAGTCCTGGCAGGCCTGAGGCAACACACTAAACGCTTTCCAATTCGAGTAGTTATAGAAACAAGCCGCTCCCAAGGACAGCGAATGAATCGCATGACCTGTGGCGAATTGAATTAAGGAATTGAAAGCGCGCTCTGTTGCAGGGGCGAGTTAGTTGATGCAGTGAAGAACGCCTCCTGATTTTTATCTAATAATTACAATATGATACGTTTCAGGCGACTATTATCTACCTGCCTGGTAGAAAGTCAAGACTTTCTACCGGACGAGTGGTAAAAAGTCACTAGGGAGGCGGACCTTAAAATATCCCCTCAATCGAGCGTTTGAGTTCGTTGAGGAATCGGCCGCAGTCGCGGGCGACCTGCGGCAGGTCTTTGCCGAAGATCAGCAAGGCAAGCAGTCCTAACAGTAAAATTTCCGACCAGCCGAGCCCCATTCAGGCCTTCGGTTTATAGATCGCGCCGACTAGCACACCCAAGAGGGCGAACTCCGCCAGTCCGCAGGCAAACCATGTCTGGTAGAGCCTGGTCGGCCACGGATGAAACGGAAACGCGCTCATTAGATGCGTGCCCCAATAGAAGAGGCCGACCAGGAAGCCGAACCTTAGGCCCTGGCTGGCGCCAGCCTTCTCAGGTTCATATCCCTTGCTATAGATACAGGTAAACAGGGTGCCGAATAGGAGATAGCCACACCAGAGCCAGCACATCTTGGCGGCCGTGTCTTGCGGTGTCCGCCAGAGGTGCATATTGGCCTGATATAGATTGATGAGCAGCTTGTGGTGAATTATGTAATCGAGCCCGGCGTAGACCGCGGCAACGATCACACTGGCCACTATCCACTTCTTCCAGTCACACTTGCAGCCCATGGCGCCCATGGTCCCCCCCTTGTTAGATGGTCACCTCACCGTAACGAAGCGATCTCTTAGCACGATTTAGCAAAGCCGTCTACGAAAGAATGGGCCTTCTCTAAAGCTCTGGCCAGAGGAGGATGGTGCCACCGCCCTGTCGTGGTAGGCGGACGGTAAAACCGTCGCGCAGGCGACTGCGGATCGACTCCGCGGCGGCCGCTTCGCGCATTGCAGCCCAGTCCTGTTCACCGAAGGCCAGGATCCTGGCAAAGAAAAAAGCGCTAGGGACCAGACTTATAAGGCTTGGGCCAATTGTCGCCGGGGGCGATGGGGAGATAACGCGGGGCGCGCCCAATCTAGGCCCAACAGGTGCAGTGCCGCCGCCAGCACCAGCGGCGGCAAATTGGAGCGCCCCGCCGCGGGCCAGACCAGGACTGCGCAGCGATGGCGGCAGGGCGCCTAAACGTTGTAACTCCCCAATCGGCAACGCCGGAAAGACCATCTGTTGCAAACGTGCCGCCATCGCCCGCCAGGCATCCCCTGCAAATCCCGGCACGCGAGAGAGTTCCGGGGGGACTGTCGCGGCCGGCAGGCGCTCCTCGACCCTGGCGAAGAGCGGGTCGACCTGGGCAAAACCGGTCGCCCGCTCGGCCTCTCTAATACCCTCCTCCGGCCCCGGCTCCGGCGTGATCACGACCCCGCCCTCCCCGGTGGCCTCCGCCCCGACAGGCGCCGCTTTGCGTCCACTTCCATTAACCCTTAAGCGTTTGGCTATTTTGTCAACCACCTGAATTACCAACCTAGCCCCAACGGCTTGCTGTGCCTCTGTGGCCGCACCTTGCACAAGATCTTCTACTGCCGCGTCCCGCTCTTCTCCTCCCTCCTGGACCGCCAATCTCCGCAGGTTGGGTTCCCCCTTCAAGGCCCAGTCGAGTGTGGCGGTGGCCATCGGCCCAGTCTCGGCAACCAATTTATCAAATACTTGTGTAATAAATGTTTTTATATCGCCGAAAAACTTGTCAAGCAGGCCCCCCCAGTTATTCGCCGGGGCGACGCCGCTATCGAGAAACGTCGCCTGGGCACCGTCGCGGCGCACAAGCCGTCCGCCCTCTCTCTTAATGACACCGCCGTTGGCAACTACCATCCTCCGGTAGAAACGCTGTAGCCGTATCATCTTCGGGCCTAACTCTTCCGATGGGGACTCCCAACGGAGGACGACGGCCAAGGCATCGTACACAAGCGGAACAACTTTACTGTGAAGCGCCGCATTAGTACCGGCAATGAGCCCTATGATCGACCGCGCCAAGGCTACCGGGTAAAACAACCCGGGGCGATTCACCGACCACTTCCCCCCTTTAATAAATGGCCGTAATGGATTTTCGTTCCATACGCCATCATAGGTGTTCTCCGGCAAATTGCCCCCATGGCGCAGCGCCGTGGCCAATTGCGCAAGGGTCGCTACAACATCTATCTTCGGATGCAGCCCCTCAAGGCGTCTTTGCTCCTGGGCCGTAAAGATGGCGCTAAGGATCGCCGGAACGGGCCAAGGGGTATCGGCTGCCAATTCATCTAAAGCTATCGGAGCCTCCTTAGCGCTGGCCCTCGCTACTGCCCTTGTCATGATTGCGTCCGGATCGAACCGTGCGGCTATCTCCTTGCCCACGATGACACTTAGCGCGTCGACAAAAAAGAATCTTTGAAGGCGGCGTTTGCCGCCATGCACCTTAGGCACCATGCCGTCTTTCCACAATCGCCAAAGACGATCTCCCTTATGTGCGACCGATGTGATAGATCCACTGTGATATCGCCATACGCCTAACCGGACGAGGCGGGAGAGGGCCCGTCCGGTAGCAGGCGTCTCTTCCGGGAATGGGTCGGTTACCTCCATCTCCCGGACCTTTTCCCAAGCCCACCCATCTGCAAGTCGGTCTGCGTCGGCTCCACGCACCGGATATCTGCGAGAGCTTATGGCTTCCTGAAATCTAGCCAGATCCTGGAGGCGATCGGGAATGATCGCCCCCGTCCAGGCGCCGATAAATATGGCAGCACTTGTATCCATCTTCCTCAGGACCCGCGCGATATCTCCTTCGGTAGGGAAGAGTAGGTGGAGCGCGCCGGCAAACGTTGGGAGGTCCGCGTAATCTTTGGCCCTATCTTCGGGGAGGGTTGCCGCCCGGCGAAATCGGATGGGTGCCTGCCAACCGGCCATCTGTGCTGTCGAGTCCGAGGGGGATGTGGGCGGAAAATACCGGTCGAGGTCTTCTCTTTTTAGTGACGCGATTGTCCCTAATGAAATCCCTTCGACATTTAGCTCATCCAGCCACCCTTTTAAAAGCTCCCACGCCCTCGCCGGATCGGGCGTGCCCCCTCTCTCTCCCAAGAGCTGCGCTATCTCGGTCGACTCGGAGGCCAACTGGCCAAGTTGAGCCTTATAATTTGTAAATAGGAGGGCGCGAAAGAGGCGCTGGGCAGCAATCGATGGGATTATGGCCTTGTCGGCCACGGCCGCAGCCATCTCTGCCCAGAGGAGACGAGAAGCCACTTCCCCCGTAGTCAACCGGGGAGATCCCTGCGAAGAGGGTTGAACCGGTGCCGTCACCTGGCGCTCCCTTTCGGGTCGTCCCGGCCCCCTGCCGGTCCCGGTAATTCGGGCCATAGCGGGACGGACATTACCTGTCAACCACGGATTCTCCCCCTGTCTGATCTGCGTCAGTTTATGAAGGATGCACAAAAGTGGGGTTGCGCATGCCGACATTTTTCGCTACGAGGCCAACTCATGGACGAAATCGCACCGGTACAGCGCGAGGTGACCTCACAAAACAACGAAGACCTTATCCGCTGCCTCGATCACGGGTTTGTCCGCCTGGTCGAGGCTATGGGAGACGACAAATCGATCGTCCAGGCGGCGCGTGTCTCGTACGGGAAGGGGACAAAATCGGTCCACGCCGACAGGGGGCTTATTTATTACCTTATGAAGCATCGGCATACGACGCCGTTCGAGATGGTGGAATTCAAATTCCACGCAAAACTCCCGATTTTTGTCGCGCGCCAGTGGATCCGTCACCGCACGGCCAACGTTAATGAGATCAGCGGACGCTATTCGATCATGGAGGATACGTTCTGGGAGCCGTCGGCCGAAGATTTCCGGACACAGGACACGCGCAACCGTCAGGGATCGCAAGAGGGGGCGATCGATCCGAAGGTCGGCGAGGCCCTAGCAGCGCAATATCAGGAGGATCAGCGCGTCCTCTACGAACACTACCAGAAAGCTATTGCGGCCGGCGTGGCACGCGAGGTTGCGCGCGTGAATCTTCCATTGTCACTTTACACAGAATGGTACTGGAAGATCGACCTCTGGAACCTGCTCCATTTCCTAAGGCTTCGGATGGACGCTCACGCGCAAAAGGAGATCCGCGTCTATGCCGAGGCCATGGCAACCTTTGTGAAGGCGC
>JACPFG010000038.1 GCA_016183125.1 Deltaproteobacteria bacterium | reverse complement strand
GGGGAGACTTGGAGTATCTTTATCCACTTGATGCGTGGGGCAGAGAGGTAACTGTTATAACGTGCTTTCGGAAAGCGGCGAGGCCGGGGCGGGGGATGAGGGATATGCGCAGCGAGCCGCATCGATGGTGTCTGATGTTGCGGCGAGCGAGGATAAGCCGCGACGAGGCCCGTAAGCCGAGGAGACGGCGGCCCGAATCCACCGTCCCCGGCCGAGGCCGCATCCGATGTGTGAGTCGCACGGGGGCAATTATGTTGCTCTGCAAATTACAGAAAGTTTGCGCGTGCGGTAAAACTCGTTACCATGGTCTAGCCGCTAAGTAACTCCTCATAAATCAAATCGTGCAGCGCCGGGCGGAAGGCCCGGATCTTTTCGTTGGTGGTTGACGGATGGATTCGGTTGGTAAGTAGAATCACCCAACAATCATTTTCCAGATCTATCCAAAGCGAGCAGCCGGTGTAACCTAAGTGCCCTACCGAATGACGGGAGAAGTGCCTCCCGGCCTGGGAGTTGGGGTGAGCCGGGGTATCCCAACCAAGCACCCAGGTGGCATCGGCCGCCGGCAGGCGGTCGGAAAACCTGAGGAACCGGCGAACGACAGCCGAAGGGATCCATTCGCTATGGCCTCGGTCGCACGCGGCGAACTGATGGACGAAGGCGTGCAGGTCCTCGGCAGTTGAAAATAGACCGGCGTGCCCGGCCACCCCGCCCATGGCGTAGCAGTTTTGATCGTGTACCTCGCCGTGCAGGACCTTTCGACGCCAGGGACAATCCTCCGTGGGGGCGTATCGGCGATCGATGGCGTAGTCGGCAGGCCGGGGGATCATGCGTTCTGATGAGGGGAGCGGGCAATATCCTGTATTCAAGAGATCGAGCGGCTCCGCAATCCGCTCCACGAAAAGGTGTTCAAGCCCGTTGCCGCCGATCCGCTCCAGCAGCTCGCCCAGTAGGATATAGCCGATATCGCTGTATATGCAGTTAGTGCCGGGCGGGTAGACCAGAGGTTCGCGCAAGGCGCTCTCCAATATTATCCTGCGCCCCTCCGGTGTGCCGATCGCTCGAATCGGCACCTCCTGGTAATACGGCTGCCATCGTGGATAGCCGGCGCAGTGCTGCAATATCTGTTCGATCGTGATGGCGCCATGGGTGTCATGCGGCAGTTCGGGGAGGTGATCCGCCATACGATCGGTCAGCTTAAGCCTCCCCTCGGCGATCCATTGCATCGCCAATGTTGTGGTGGAGATCACCTTTGTGAGGGAGGCGATGTCGTACAGCGTCCCCTCGCGGGACTGCCCGTAATGGCGATGATGCACAATTGCCCCTCCCCGACAGACGAGCAATTCCGCCGCCGGGAAGACCCCGGAATCGACGGCCTGCTTCATGGCGACATCAACGGGATGCATAAAGAATTGCTCAGCGGCAAATCACGCCACGGCCGACTCGTTTATAGTGACACAGGGAGGGTCGGTGGTCAACGTGACCCGCACTCCCAGCGGTAAGGTGAGGAATGGATCGCAGTGACCGGCTGGCAGACCGCACAACACTGGGCCGGGAAAGTCGTGGAAAAATTCCGTCAGCATCGGCACCAGATCGTCCGGTCTCGGTTCGTCGGCCGAGAGGACCATGGAGCCCAGTGCAATCCCCTTCACACCGCGAAAGAGGCCGGCATGTTTCAGATGTGTGAGCATCCTATCGAGCGCGTATAATTTTATCCCGCGGTCCTCAAGAAAGAGGATCCCGCCGGCTGTGGGCCATTCATAGATTGTTTTTATCCCGGCTTGAATCAGCGCGACACAACCGCCAAGCAACGGTCCATCGGCCCTGCCCGGCTTTATCACGATAAGTCCGGGCGCCGGCAGTGTCCCAATTGGCTTGCGCTCCCCACAGATCTTCAACAGCCATTCCCAGTTAACCGGCGGCGCCTTAGGCCCCAGATGCGTGCTCAGCATCGGCCCGTAAAACGTAACCCATCGGCAGTGATGGTGCAGATACGCATGGAGGACGGTGAGATCGCTCGATCCTACCACGATCTTCGGGTGTGTCTTGGTCGGGCTGACATCTAACAGCGGTAGGATCCGCTGGGTGCCGTACCCGCCGCGAGCAAAAAAAATGGCGCAGATCTCCGGATCGGCCAGGAGGGCGTTTAACTCCTCGGCGCGCCTGGCATCCGGACCCGCGAGATACCGATGTCGCGCGCGGATGTCGTCCCGCATGCTGATCCGGAAGCCGGCTTTCTCCACAGACTGCACGGCGGCCTGAAAGGAGTCCTCGTCGAAGCACGATGCCGGGGCGGCTATGCCGATGCAGTCGCCAGGACGGAGCGCCTTCGGTTTTAACCATTGCGACATGGCGACGCACTATATGGAAAGGCGTTGCGAATGGCAATCACTCTGGGTAGATGGTTTGCAGGGGGTGCGTATGTGGCGAATGGCGAGTGTTGGCATCGCGATGGTAACGGCGATCGGCCTCTCTGGATCTAATGGGATCGCTGCGGGCAGGGGAGAATCTACCCAAGGGGCGGCAGGAGTAGTGCAGGCCTGGACGGCGGCATTGCAGCAAGGGGACCGCGGCCGATTGCAACAAATCATGGCGCAGGGTGCCGGATACCATCGGCTCGATCTGGTCGGGCCGGGAAAGTTGAAACGATGGGATAGGGGAGCGGCACCTGCGCGGTTCACACAGCCGGCCGAGGCGAGCGTTCTCAAGGTGCGTACGCTTCCGGACGGGACGGTCGTCGGGATCGTAAGTCAGATTGTAGAAGAGGGGACGGTGCGCGAATGGGAGTCGTGGCTTAGCTTGCGTCCGGGTGGACCCATGGGGTGGCAGATAACGCACGTGACCGACATCGCCATGGAGGGGGATTACCCCGGTGATCCGGAGGGGTGCCCTGAGACGAGTGCCAAACGGCATGAGACGGCTACACTCTACGGCAGGGAGATTACAGTGCGCGTCTTTCAGACACAACGGAACACCGATACCCGGACATTTGCCTCAGTTGATGAAAAAAAGTGCGCGCCGAAGCCGGGATTGGCCTTGGAAGACCTGGAAGTGGCTGTCCAAGAATCTAGCGGGGTGTTGCGCGGGTATCAGCACTTCGGGCGGGTAGATCGGACGGCTGGTGGTAACGGGCGCGGAATAGTCCTCTATGGTGGGACGGAGGGAGGCTCATTGACGGCAGGCGGGGTAAGGCTCTACGGCCTGCCGGGCGGTCAGGAGTATCTATTTTTATCGCGCAGCTGGCTCCGCGAGAGATCGGCCGCCGAATTCGGCGCAGTCCACCGGGTGGATGCCTACCGCTTCGAGAAGGGCTCCTTTCGCAAGGTCTGGGGATTTGATTTCGGTAAAGAGGGGGGAGAGAAGATCCTCTGGACGCTTGCCGCGCCCACGCCGGATGGTATCGTGCGCGCCGATCTGACCGCCGCAGGCAATAGGAGTTGCAGCGGATCGCTCCAATTCACCTGGGCCGGTTCTGCTTTCAAGATGCAAAAGGCCGGCGTAAAAGGCGGGTGCCTTGGCAACTGGTGGCCGGGCGGCGAGGGGAGCGTGCTTTCCATGGGGGAAGTGAATCTCGAAAAAATAGCCAATAAAGCCGCGACGCAGGAGACGGAGGAGTGAATGCGATCGTGCAGTGCAATCCGCTGTAATAGAACCATAGGAAGTGTTTTGGTTAACCAAGTCCGGGTAACGACCAGCCGGCGGCCTTCGTCGCATATGTCCACGTATTATTGACCAGATGCGCGATGGCCGGCAGCCATAAGGTGCGGCGCCATTGGTAGAGGGCGCCAAGGAAGATGCCGAGAAGCGTGTAGAGCGGGAAATACCGCCAGTTGGCATGGGCCGCCGCAAAGAGACACGCCGCCAGCACGAGGCCTATCCATTTTCCACACGCGCATTCGAGTAAGGTTTGGCAGATCCCTCGAAAGAGGCTCTCCTCCAGAAATGCCGGCAGTAGACATAGCAGGCCGAATTTTGCCACGGCCTCCGTTGGTGAGCGCACCGCGACCAGATCGATGAGCCACAGTTCATAACCTTCCGCTGCCGGCACCAGATACTGCAACCAGGCGACTCCGTAGTCGGTCGCCATGGCCACAAGAAGGGACATCCCCGCTGCGGCGCCAAGGATCGGCCAACTCGGCCATCCCCAGGGGAGCAGCCAGCCAAGGAGTGTCTTAAAGTGCGACCACGTCGGCAATCCGGTATCCCTTTTCAGTCGGTTCCACCCGCGCAGCAGCCACTAGTGGACAATGTTCAAACGCCAAGATCCACCGATTCCTCGCCGCGTCTGCCAATACAGCCTTCTTTTCGGCAAGCGTCTCCAGCGGGCGGATGTCGTAGGCCATTATCCACGGGATGCCGACGTGCAGAGAGGTGGGGAGCAGATCGGCGCAGTAGAAAAGCGTCGTCGTCCCATCAGTGATGAGCGGATGTTGCAGGGCGGCGGTGTGCCCATTGGTCAGTCGGAATCCGATGCCGGGGAAGATCTCGTCGGTGCCCGCAAGGAGCGTAAGTTGCTTGGCCTCCATGAGCGGGAGAAAATCATGGGCCATAAAGCTCCCCCAATCCTTATCGGAAGGGTGTTGCGCCCACTCCCAATGCGCTTGCTGGACATAGTAGGTGGCCTTCGGAAAGGACGGAGCGATCTGTCCCTCCCCAGCCGCCGTCGTGGCGCCACCGGCATGATCGAAGTGACAATGGGTGAGAATAACATCTGTCACGTCGGTCGGTTGGATCCCTGCGCCCGCAAGGGACCGGAGCAGATCATATCGGGAATAATCGATTCGGTAGATGTCGATCCCCTTCGCATCCCACTTCGTCCCCATTCCGGTATCGACAAGTATCGTCCGTTTTTTGCCGCCGATCTCTCCCCGGATCAGGAGGCAGCGAAGCCGCATGTCGATCCGGTTGCGAGCGTCTACGCCGATCTTTTTCTCCCAGAGCGGCTTCGGCACGATCCCAAACATCGCCCCTCCATCGAGGGCGAATTCGCCTGCCTCAATCGCGGTAATGGTATAAGGACCGATCTGCATGGCGAGGGGAGTAGTGAACGAACGGACGTCTGTCAAGGCGCCTCCAAGAAATCGCTGGACAGGAGGAGGGTAAATCCGTTTGTATGACAAGCTCTATGAAGTTTCCGCGCGTTGATCAACTGCCGCCGTATGTCTTGGCCCAGATCGTAGAGCGGATGTTGGAGGCGCGGCGCAAGGGATCGGACATCGTCAACCTGGGGATGGGTAATCCTGATCTCCCCACACCAGATTTTATCGTCGATAAGCTGATCGAGGCCGCCCGAAATCCACGCAATCATCGCTATTCGCTCTCCAAGGGGATCCGTGGCCTTCGCCAGGCCGTTGCCGACTGGTATGCGCGTCATTACAGTGTCACCATCGATCCGGAGACCGAAGCGGTTGTCACCATGGGTTCAAAGGAGGGGCTTGCGCACCTATTTCTGGCGATGGCTCAACCGGGCGACGCAGTTATCACGCCTGATCCCGCGTATCCGATCCACACGGCGGCTGCTGTTATCGCCGGCGCCGAGGTCTGCCGCGTGCCGCTATGCGGCGAGGCCCCCTTTTTGGCCGTCTGGAAAGAGGCGATCGAAAAGGCTGGGGCGCGTGCGCGACTGGCAATCCTATCGTTTCCGGCGAATCCGACGACACAGACGGTTGACCTCGATTTCTTTACAGAGGCCGTGGCAATCGCCAGGCACTATAAGCTCCCGTTGATACACGATCTTGCATATGCCGATCTGGTCTTCGACGGCTACAGGGCGCCAAGCATCTTGCAAGTGCCGGGCGCTAAGGAGATAGCCGTGGAATTCTATACCTTGTCTAAGAGCTTCTCGATGCCCGGATGGCGGGTTGCGTTCTGCGTTGGCAACAGGGAGATGTTGCGTGCGCTGACCCGGATCAAGAGCTATCTCGACTATGGCATATTCCAGCCGGTGCAAGTCGCGGCCGCTGTTGCGCTGCGAGAAGGGGACGGCGTGGTGCAAAAGATCGCAGCCGTTTATCGAGGCCGCCGCGATGTCCTCTGCGACGGACTTAACCGAATCGGTTGGTCTGTTGAACCGCCGCGCGCTACGATGTTTGTCTGGGCGAAGATCCCGGAACCGTTTCGTGCGGAAGGCTCGGTTGCCTTTGCCGAGCGCCTGCTCGATAAGGGCGGTGTCGCAGTCTCCCCTGGAATAGGATTTGGACCTGGAGGCGAGGGTGCGATCAGGTTTGCACTGGTCGAAAACGAGTCACGCATTCGCCAGGCCGTCCGTGGGATCAGAACGGCCCTCTCATAGAGCATAATTTACATTCATTTAATTCAAATAGTTATATCAATTTATTATATTTTACATTCTCAATGCTCGGTAATTATCTGTTATCATAGGACAAATTTTTTGCTCATTCGTGGCTCCGAAATTGGCAAAAAATAGCGTTTTTTCAATGGATTAGACCGGATTTGTCTTGACCTGGCACCGGCCCTTCCATTATCTTCGCCTAAAGTGGGAGAAAGTGGGAATTTATATAACTTATTGAAATATATATATGTTTAGAGGACGTTTCGAACACGCGCTAGATGCGAAGGGGCGGCTCTCTGTCCCTGTCTATTTCCGTGAGCTGCTGGCTACACATTATGATGAGAGACTGATCGTTACGAACTTCGACGGGTGTCTCTGGGCCTATCCGATGGCGGAGTGGATGGAGATTGAGCAGAAGATCGCGCAGCTCCCACAATTCAAAGAGGAGGTGAAGGCCCTGCAGCGAGTCTTCGTCTCCGGTGCAGCCGAGTGTCCGCTCGATAAGGCGGGGCGGATCCTTCTGCCGCCGGCATTGCGCGACTATGCGGGAATTTTGCGAGAGGTGACGCTTGTGGGGGCAACCCGGCGGATAGAGTTGTGGGCGCGCGAGCGATGGGTTGTCGTCTTCAACGGGGCGCAATCGGCCTTAAATGATATGGGCGAACGATTAGCTGGATTGGGATTGTAATTCGATGCGCCATGTTCCGGTTATGGTGACAGAGATTCTGCAGGCCCTGGCGGTTCACCCCGGCGGCATCTACGTAGATGCGACGGTCGGCACCGGGGGACACGCCGAGGCGATCTTGAAGGCGACCGCGCCGACAGGCCGCGTGATCGGGATCGACCGCGACGATGCGGCCTTGACCGTGGCGGAAGAACGGCTGCGGCCATATCGTGCGCGGTGCACGCTGATTCAGGGCAACTTTGCCGATATGGGCGGCATCGTCAGGTCTCAAGGCTGCTCGATGGTGGATGGAATACTGTCCGATCTGGGGATGTCTAGCCTGCAGGTAGACACGGCGGAGCGCGGGTTTAGTTTCGCCAAGCGTGGCCCGCTAGACATGCGGATGGACCGCAATCAGCCTACCACGGCCGCACAGCTGGTTAACGAGGCGACCGAGCAGGAGTTGGCTGCATGGTTGCACCGCTATGGAGAGGAACGGTTTTCCACGCGGGTGGCCCGAGCGATCGTGCAGCGGCGGGCCGTGGCCCCATTCATGGATACGGTGGAGTTGGCCGAAGTGGCGCGCGCGGCCATCCCCGCAAAGTATAGGCGGCGGTCGATCGACCCGGCCACTCGCATCTTTCAGGCCCTGCGAATCGTGGTGAACGGCGAGCTGATCAATATAGAACGGTTGTTGGGCGTCGCGCCGCACTGTTTGAAGCCGGAGGGGCGGTTGGCGGTCTTGAGTTATCATTCGTTGGAGGATCGCTTGGTTAAGGGACGTTTTCGGGAACTAGCGGCCACACCGGTCTTCGCGCTCGTTACAAAGAAGCCGCTCGTGCCGTCGGCGGGGGAGGTCAAACGGAACCGGCGCGCGCGCAGCGCAAAACTGAGGGTGCTTATACGGGAGCCATGATGGAAACGCTACTGGCAGTGCCGGCGATGCGGCGGGTGCTTGTGCAACAAGGGGTAGGCGGGCGGGCGCGCGGGCTGCGCAATAGGATGTTGCGGCGCGTACTCGGCCTGCTGGCCCTCGTAGTCGGACTCGGCATGATCCATGTCTGGTCGCGTATGCAGGTCTTGACCCTTAGGTATCGACTCACCGGTGCGCAGGCCCGTGTAGAACAATTGCGCCAACAGGTGAATAGGTTGGAGTTGCAGGCGGCGGCGCAGTTGGCCCCGGATCGCTTGGAGCAGGTAGCCAAGACGGTTCTTGGCCTTCAGCTACCGCTGCCCGGTCAGGTGGTGATCGTGCAGGAAGGTAGTGCCGCGCCGTGATCACCCCCGGATCGGTCGGGCAGGCGGAGAGGCGCCGCGAACAGTGGATTCGGGCACGCATGGCCGTCGTGCTGGCCCTGCTATTTATTGGATTAATCGGCATCGGAGGACGCGCAATGCAGTTGCATTTGGGAGAGCAGCAGTCGCTCAAATGGGTGGCGGCCAAGCAGTACCGGGCCGTGATCCCAACTGCCCCGCGGCGGGGAAAGATCCTCGACGCAAAGGGAAGAGAACTGGCGATCGACGTGCCGGTCCAGTCTATATACGCCGATCCGCGCCAGATCAGGGACCATGAGGCGGTCCTCTCGGCGCTCCAGACGGTCCTGCCGCTAGGTGGAGAGGCGGCGACGATCCGCCGCCGTCTGGCTCAGGGGGGGAAATTCGTTTGGATCAGGCGACGCGTTGAGCAGGATGTCGCGGACCGAGTGCGGGCGCTCAAGAGGCCCGGAATCCATACTGTGGAAGAGACGCGGCGATTTTATCCGAATGGGGCGCTGGCCAGTCAGCTCCTCGGGGCAGTAGGATTGGATGCAGAACCTTTGGCTGGAATAGAGTTGGCCTACCAGGACGAACTAGGGAGCCAGCGCGGCCAGTTGGTCTATCAACGCGATGCGCGTGGGCGAGTATTTTACACGCAAAGTGCGGGGGAGCGTCCACCGCTGGCCAACGTAGAGCTGACTCTAGACAAGGTGATCCAACATCAGACGGAGATTTCCCTGGCAACCGCAGTGGCATCCGCTCAGGCACGCGGCGGGGTAGCGATCGTTGGGGAGGTGGCGACGGGCCGAGTGCTGGCGATGGCGAGCATGCCCAGTTACGATCCGAACGATTATGCGCGTTACGAGCAATCGCGCTGGCGCAATAGGGCAATTACCGACACGTATGAGCCGGGCTCCACCTTCAAGGTCTTCATTGCCGCGGTCGCCTTGGAGGACGGGATGGATCCGGAGCGGCGATTCGATTGCGAGAGGGGGCAGCTTCGAATTGGACATGCGGTAGTGCACGATCACGACCCGTATGGGATCTTGAGTCTACGCGAGATCGTGAAGGTCTCGAGCAACATCGGGGCCTTAAAGGTGGCACAGGCGGTGGGCCGTGACCGCTTCGGTGCCATACTACAGGCATTCCGGATCGGCGTTCCAACAGGGATCGATTTTCCCGGAGAGGTGGCAGGCATCCTTCGCGATCCGCGGGGGTGGCAGCCTGTGGAGATGGCGACTATCGCCTTCGGGCAGGGGATAACGGCTACACCGCTGCAGATGACGATGGCCTTCGCCGCAATCGCTAATGGCGGTCGATTGATGCGCCCCTATCTGGTGGAACGGATCCGTAGGGACGACGGGGTGGTGATGCACGAGGCTGCACCGACCCTTGTCGGCGCGCCGATCCGACCGGAAACCGCGCAGAGGTTAACGGAGCTGTTGATACAAGTGGTGGAGCCGGGCGGAACCGGCACTAAGGCGGCCTCGGCGGCCTACGCGGTCGCCGGAAAGACCGGCACCGCACAGAAAGTAGTGGAGGGAACAGGCCGCTACGCAGCCGGGAAATATTACGCCTCATTCATCGGTTTTGCCCCGGCTCAGCTCCCGCGAATCGCAGTCTATGTGGGGATAGACGAGCCGCGAGGGCCATATTTCGGCGGTGTAGTGGCTGCGCCGGTATTCAAGGAGATTGTCGAGGCCACTCTGACCTACTTAGGCGAGCCGACACGTAATGCCTCGGTCATAGTGATGAAGCGGCCCCAGGAGACTGAACGGGTCCGCCAGATATCGGACAGGGCGATTTCGGCCGAGCAGAAGGTGGCCGCATCTGAACCGGCAAGTGATAGTGCGGCGCGTCCGGATGAAGGGCGCTTTTTGGTGCCCGATTTCCACGGCATGCCGGTACGTGAGGTAATGCGTCGGACGGGTGAGGCGGGGGTGGCGGTCCGTTTAGAGGGGACCGGTCTAGTGGTGGAGCAGCAACCGGCTGCCGGGACCCTGCTCGTGCCCGGGAGGACATTGGCGGTTCGGTGTGCATTTCCGGAGTGACTGACAATGCGATTGGATGAATTATTCGGTGGGACAGAGACTAATGGTGTGACCGGCTCTATGGCATCAGACATCTCCGGCATTGCCTACCATACCAGGCAGGTCCAGCCGGGATTTATCTTCGTTGCCATCCGCGGGACGGCGGCCGACGGGCACGACTTCGTGTCTGAGGCGATCGCCGCGGGGGCCATCGCCGTGGCGAGTGCGCGGCAGGTGGCGGTTCCATCTAACGTCACCAACGTGGTCGTGGCCGATACTCGCCGGGCCTTGGCCACGCTGGCGGCGCGGTGGTATGGCGAGCCGTCGCGCACTCTTCGACTGGTCGGTGTGACAGGAACGAACGGCAAGAGCACGATCACATATCTATTGGAGGCAATCTGGCAGGCTGCGGCTCGGAGCCCTGGGGTTGTCGGAACTATTAATGTACGCTACGGGGGAAAAACAGATCCAGCGCCGACTACTACGCCCGAATCGCTCGACCTACAGGCATTATTGCGGGCGATGTTGGCCGGAGGTGTGCAAGACGTGGTTATGGAGGTCTCTTCCCACGCGCTGGATCAAGAGCGCGTGACCGGCTGCCATTTCGATGGAGCGATCTTCACCAATCTGACGCAGGACCACTTAGACTACCATGGTGACATGGCGTCATATGCCGCCGCCAAGCGCCGGCTGTTTACCGAGCAACTGCCCGTAAGTTGCAAGCCCCGGCCGTGGGCCGTCATCAACGTCGATGACCAGGCCTCAGAGTCGATGGTCGCCGAGACCCATGCCGATTGCGTGGTGGAAGAGTGCCGTTGCACGCTCGACGGCATCCAGCTCCAGATCGCCACGCCGATGGGGCGCTACGGCGTTACGTCGAGTCTGTGCGGCCGATTTAATGCCGGCAACATCCTGGCAGCGGCTACGGCAGCCTTCGCAATGGGCCTGTCGGTGCCAGCCATCCAGCGCGGCATTCAGTCTGTGGCGGTCGTCCCGGGCAGGTGCGAGCGAGTGACGAACACCGCAGGGATCCATGTGTTGGTCGATTATGCCCATACACCGGATGCCTTGTGCAATGTCTTGCGGGCGGTGCGCGAGCTTGGGCCTAAGCGGATCGTGACAGTGTTCGGTTGCGGGGGGGATCGGGATCCAGGAAAGCGGCCTCTGATGGGGACGGCAGTCGCCCGGGGCAGCGACCTGGCGATCGTTACCTCCGACAATCCGCGCATGGAGGATCCGCTGGAGATCATTCGGCAGATCCTGCCGGGATTGACGTCCGAGGGATGGCAAGAGACGGCAGGCAAAGGACGCAACAGTTACGCGGTGATTCCCGATCGACGCGCCGCTATTCATGCAGCGTTGCGTGCGGCCTGTTCCGGCGATTGCGTGCTGGTCGCAGGGAAGGGACACGAGGACTATCAAATAGTGGGGAGGGAAAAGCGCCATTTTGACGACCGGGAGGTCGTTAGGGAGTATTTTGCCGATGGACCTAGGGGTGGATGACATAATCGGAGCGACTGGGGCAGACGTCTTGTCGCGCGGACCTAAAACACAGGTGTGCACGATCTCCACGGATAGCCGCACGTTGCAACTGGGCGACTGGTTTGTCGCCATAAATGGGCCGCACTTTGACGGACATGACTTTGTCCCTGCAGCGTTCCGGCAGGGCGCTGCCGGGTGCATTGTGGACCGGGCGGTCGGGGGGCCCAATGCGCCAGATCGGTGGTGCCTGCAGGTGACCGACACTGTGACTGCGCTGGGCGCGATCGCGCGGTGCTGGCGTCGGCGTTTCACGGGCGTGCCGTGTGTGGCGATCACTGGGAGTAACGGCAAGTCGACCACGAAGGAGATGGCCGCATCTATAGCCGAGGCTCGTGGGCCGGTGCTCAAAACCGAAGGAAATTTTAACAACCTCATCGGCCTGCCGCTGACCGTCTATAGATGGGGCCATGAGCACCGCACAGCCGTTTGCGAACTGGGAATGAGCGGGGTCGGGGAGATCGCGCGGCTAACCGATATATTAGCGCCGGATGTTGCGCTTATCACCAATGTGACGGCAGCGCATCTGGAACAATTACAGACGGTGGAAAATGTCGCAACGGCCAAGGGGGAGTTGTTTGCAACGATGCGTCGCGATGGGACGGTATGCGTCAATATGGAGGATCCGCACACACGCGAGTTGGGGACTCGGTACCCGGGGACGCAGATTACCTATGGGATGCAAAACGGCTGCGATGTCCAGTTCGGGCGGATGCGTGCCGAGGGATTGGCAGGCACGGAACTGACGGTCTACCTGCGTGGGGAGGAGAAGCGTCTGCGACTGGCCGTGCCCGGCATACACAATGTGATGAACGCGCTGGCCGCGATGGCCGTGGGCCTAGCCATCGGACTGCCGGCGGCAACGATCTGCGAGCGCTTGCCGCATTTCCAGCCGATGCGGATGCGGATGGAGCGGGTGCAGCTGGCCAATGGGGTGCAAGTGGTAAACGATTCCTACAACGCCAATCCCGATTCGATGGCGGCGGCGCTTCGGACGGTCGGTGCGGTGAAGCGCGCTGGTAGATTCATCGTCGTGCTGGGCGACATGCTGGAACTGGGGTCGGCTACAGAGCAGGCGCATCGTGAGTTGGGGGCTGCTGCGCACGCCGCAGGCGTCCAGCAACTCTTCGTTACCGGCGATCACGGGGCGGCGGTAGGAGCGGGCGCCCGCGCGGCCGGCATGGCGGCGGACAGGATCGCTGTAGTGGCTTCGATGGACGACCTGCAGAGGGCGGTTGCTTGCGGCCTGCATACCGGGGACGTCATTCTGGTGAAGGGATCGCGCGGGATGCGGATGGAGAGGGTGGTGGATTTTTTGAAGACGGAGTTCGGGACCGGATAAAGCGATGCTCTACCATTTGTTATACAAATTTCCGGACTGGTTTGCGCCTATAGTCCATGCCCTAGGGTGGGAGCGAGGGGGCCTTAATGTGGTCCGGTACATCACCTTTCGTACCTTTATGGCGCTCTTCACTGCGCTCCTTATCTATTCCTGCATCGGAAAACGGATGGTGCGTTGGCTGCGCCGTAGGCAGTTCTGGCAGGCGGTTCGGGACGACGGACCGATTACGCATCTTAAGAAAGAGGGGACGCCGACAATGGGTGGACTTCTCCTCTGGCTCTCTATCGGGATTGCGCTGGCGCTCTGGGCCAGGTGGGACAACTGGTATGTGATCCTGCTTGTAGGCGTAACGTTCGGTTTCGGATTGATCGGATTCTTCGACGACTATCGCAAGGTGATCCTGCGCGATCATCATGGGCTGCGGGCGCGGTACAAATTTCCGCTACAACTGGCGGTTGCAGGGGTCGGGATGTTGATCCTATTCGATGCCTTGGGCTTTGACCGACACCTGGCGTTTCCATTCGCCAAGACCCTCTTTCCCTCTATCGGCTGGTGGTACCTTTTGTTCGGCAGCTTGGTGGTAGTGGGCGCGTCGAATGCAGTGAATCTAACGGACGGTCTGGACGGACTGGTGGCCGGTCCAGGCATCATGGCGTATCTGACCTACGCGGTCTTTGCATATCTGGCTGGACACGCCATGATCGCCGGCTATCTTCAGATCCCCTTCATTCCGGGAATCGGCGAATTGACCGTCGTCGGTGGGGCCGTAGTAGGCGGGTTGATAGGGTTCCTATGGTTTAATGCCCATCCGGCGGAGATCTTCATGGGGGATGTCGGTTCTCTGCCGTTGGGGGCGGCACTGGGAATAATGGCGGTGATGACCAAGCACGAACTGCTCCTCCTTGTCGTCGGCGGGATCTTCGTGCTCGAGACGGTCTCGGTCATAGTGCAGGTCATTTCGTTTAAGTGCACCGGCAAGCGCGTATTTAGGATGGCCCCGCTGCACCATCATTACGAGCTGAAGGGATGGCCGGAGTCTAAGGTGATCGTCCGTTTTTGGATTATCGCGCTTGTATTGGCATTGCTCAGTTTAACGACATTGAAGCTGCGGTAAGGACTATGGGAGAGCTGCGCCATACCAAAGTGCTCATTGCCGGTTTCGGCGCCTCCGGCCGTGCTGCCGCCCGCTATTGTGCCCGTAGTGGGGCTAGGGTGCGAGTATGCGATGACGCACCGACGGAGACATTCGCCGAGGCGGTGCGTGAGTTTGCGGACTGGCCGGTACAATATCGGTTCGGGGCCACACCTGTCGAATGGTTCACCGAAACCGACCTGGTAGTTGCTAGCCCGGGAATTCCGCCCGCACATACGGGACTTAAAGCCGCGCGGGACGTAGGCGTTCCTGTTATCAGCGAGATGGAATTGGCCCTGCATGAGGCTCCCCGTCCTGTAATAGCTGTGACGGGGACGAACGGAAAGTCGACCACCACCAGTCTTATCGGCGCGATCTGCGGTGCCGCAGGGATCCCGGTCGCCGTCGGCGGCAATCTGGGGACCCCTATGTGCGACCTGCTCACCGAAGCGGCCTCCGCACGCTATTGGGTTATCGAGGTGAGCAGTTTTCAGTTAGAGATTACTCCCAGCATCCATCCGGCGATTGCGGTGCTGCTGAATGTTACTCCGGATCACCTAGATCGGTATCCGAATTTTCAGGGCTATGTGGAGGCCAAGGCCCGCTTGCTCGCCCATCTTACCCCGGCCGATGCCCTTATATGGAACGCGGAGGACCCCGTGGCCGCCTGCCTGGCGAGCTCCTGCGCAGCGGTACCGGTCCCCTTCTGGAGCACCGGCACGCCTAAGGAAATCTGTGATCGCGAGGGATACGGGGCCTGCTGGAATGACGGGCGAGTCCGCGCGGTGATACCTAGCCACATGGTGCATGAATGGGATTGGCGGCGGACCGCACTTATCGGGACCCACAACCGGGAAAATATGTTGGCCGCCGGCTTGGCGGCCGCCATCGCAGGGGCACCAGCAACGATTATCGCCGGCAGCGCGCGGGAGTTTTCCGGCCTGCCGCATCGATGCAGACTTGTGCGTGAGTGGCGCGGCGTTCGGTTCTTCGATGACTCGAAGGGGACCAATGTCGGTGCCGTGGTCAAATCTCTTCAGGGATTTGCGGAGCAGGTGGTGCTGATCGCAGGGGGGCTCGACAAGGGGACCGGTTACTCGGCGCTGCTGCCGGTGGCGCGGGAGAAGGTTAGGTGTGCCGTGCTGCTTGGGCAGGCGCGAGAGCAGATGAAGGCGGCCATGGCAGATGTCACCGAAACGGCGCTGGCCGCTACGATGTCCGAGGCGGTACGGATGGCGGCGGCGCATGCCCGTCCAGGCGATGTGGTCCTATTATCCCCGGCCTGCGCCAGTTTCGACATGTACCGGAACTATGCCGAGCGCGGCGATGACTTCATCCGCTGCGTGATGGAGCTATGAATGAACGACGAAGGGACTACACGGCGCGTGCCGTTTGATTACTGGTTGCTCCTTTGCACCCTGCTACTGGTCGGACTAGGGGTGGTGATGGTTTATAGCGCAAGCGCCGTCTTGGCCGGCGAACGGTACGGCGACCCAGCCTATTTTCTAAAGCGGGAGAGTTGTTTCGTGCTGCTGGGACTGGCGGGGATGACCGCCGCGGCCCGGTGTCCCTACCCTGTCTGGCGTCGGGTGGTCTACGGGCTCCTGGCGCTCTCGGCGCTCCTCCTCGGCTGTGCCTATATACCGGGCATTAGGTCCACCGTCGGCGGGGCGTCCCGGTGGATCCATCTGGGCCCGGTGCGTTTCCAGCCGTCAGAGCTGGCCAAGCTGACCATCGTAATATTTCTTGCCTACTCGCTGGAGAAGAAGGCGGCCAGGATGAAGAGCTTTGCCGTCGGGTTATTCCCCCACATGGTGATAGGTGGAATTATGATCGTGCTGATCTTGGGGCAGCGAGATTTCGGCTCCGCCTTTCTGGTCGCCTCCATCCTCTTCTGCATGTTGTTGGTCGGTGGAAGTCGTTTGACGTATCTAGGGGCCATGGTCATAGCGGCGCTCCCTCTCCTCTATTTTGCAGTGGCCTCCGTCGACTATCGGCGCAAGCGAATCCTGGCATTCCTCAATCCATGGAGCGATCGCTACGGGTCCGGCTTCCAGATCATTCAGTCGCTTATAGCATTTAAGGAGGGGGGGCTGCTCGGCCGAGGGTTGGGAGAGGGTCAACAGAAACTGTTTTATCTCCCGGAGGCCCACACCGATTTCATCGCCTCGGTGATCGGCGAAGAATTGGGCCTGATAGGGATGCTCTGTCTGCTCGCGTTGTACGGATTCTTCTGCCTGCGCGGGTTTATGACGGCCTGGCGGGCACCAGACAGCTTTGGGCGCTACCTCGCCTTTGGGATCACAGTGCTCCTCTCCTGGCAGGCGGTGTGCAATCTGGGGGTCGTGATGGGCCTTCTCCCTACCAAGGGGATGGTATTGCCGTTCGTCAGCTATGGGGGGTCCTCACTATTGGTCTCGTTGGTGGCAGTGGGGATCATGTTGAATATCAGTTCTTATCGGAAGGTGTAGGGTGATGCGTGTGATGATCGCAGGTGGCGGAACAGGCGGACATGTCTTTCCCGGATTAGCGGTGGCGGAGGCTATCGGCCAACGGCTTCCGGGGGCGTCTATTCGCTGGGTCGGCACCGCGCATGGATTGGAAGGACGAATGGGCCCGGCCTTGGGCTATCCACTCACGGTCTTGCCGGTCCAACCGCTGAAAGGACGTCGTATGACCGCCAGGGCGACGGCGCTGGCGCAGGCGGCACGCGCGTGTTGGCGGTCGTGGGGGCTGCTTAGATCCTGGCGGCCCGATCTGGTCGTCGGTGTAGGTGGTTTCGTTGCAGGTCCGCTCACGCTGATGGCGGCACTTCGCGGTTGCCCAACTGTGATCTTGGAGCAGAACAGGATACCGGGACTTACGAATAGGTGGTTGGGCCGGGTGGCGCGGCAGATCTGCGTGACCTATCCCGATTCCGATCGGTTTTTCCCGGCCGGCAAGGCGGTCTGCACAGGTAATCCGATACGTAAGCGGGTCCTTAACGAGTTCGCCGCGACACCCGCTCGCACCGATGCCGATGTAGTGCTGTTGGTCTTCGGTGGGTCACAGGGGGCGCGCGCTATCGACACGGCCGTCTGCGACATGCTGCCGCACTTGGGATCATTGGCCCCCCGCATACGAATCATCCATCAGCATGGACGTGGGAGCGATGCCGAACGGCTACGCCGCAGCTACGTCGCTGCGGGTGTCAGGGCCACGGTGCAGCCATTCATAGATAAGATGGGGGAAGTTTATCGAGAGGCGGATCTGGTCATCTGCCGGTCCGGTTCGTCTAGCCTGGCGGAGCTTTCATGCACCGGCAGGCCCGCAATCCTGATCCCATACCCGGTCGCGGCGGACGATCATCAGGCCTGGAATGCGAGATATTTTTCGGACGCCGGCGCGGCGATGGTCATCCCGGAACGGGAGCTTACCGGCGCGCGATTGGCAGCGACGGTGACCCTGCTGCTTAACCAGCCGGGCAGACTGGGGCGGATGGTCGAGGCGATGAAGGGCCTGGCGCGCCCAGACGCGGCGGCGCAGATCGCAGCGGTTTGCGCGCATCTGGTCCGGGGGCGCGATGTTTAAGAAGTACCGGCACATCCATTTTGTAGGGATAGGCGGGATCGGAATGAGCGGGATCGCGGAGGTGGTAATGAATCTGGGGTATCATGTGAGCGGGTCGGATCTTAAGGCGAGCGCGCTGACCCGTCGTCTGAGGTCACGCGGGGCCCGGATCAACTATGGACACAGGGCCGGCAACGTGGTTGGGGCCCAGGTGGTAGTCGTCTCCTCGGCGGTTAATGGTTCAAATCCGGAGATTGTCGAGGCGCGGCGGTGCGGCATTCCGGTAGTGCCGCGGGCGGAGATGCTCGCCGAGCTGATGCGGCTTAAATACGGGATCGCTGTGGCCGGCACGCACGGAAAGACTACGACCACATCGCTCATAGCTCACGTGCTTGCAAAGTCAGGTCTCGATCCGACGATCGTGATCGGCGGTCGGGTCAAGACCTGGCGCTCAAATGCCCGCCTCGGGAAGGGAGACTTTCTCGTCGCAGAGGCGGACGAGAGCGACCGCTCCTTTCTTCATCTGACGCCGACGATTGCCGTCATCACCAATATAGATCCGGAGCACCTGGAAAATTACCGCGGTGTCGCACACCTACACCAGGCCTTCGCCGAGTTCGCCGCCAAGGTGCCGTTCTACGGCGCGGCGGTCTGCTGCGTGGATCACCCGGTCGTGGCGACGCTGGCCAAACGGCTTTCCCGCCGTGTGATCACATACGGTCTGACGTCCACAGCCGACTTCAGCGCCCGCGAAATCGCTCAGATAGGGGATAGGCTGACCTTCACGGTGTGCCATCATGGACGGGAGGTCGGTCGCGCGCGACTCCGCCTGGTGGGGCGGCACAACGTCGCCAATGCCTTAGCTGCAATTGCGGTTGCCACCGAACTCGAAGTCCCCGTTGCCAGATGGACGTCGGCCTTGGCCGGCTTCGGGGGGATCGATCGTCGCTTTGAGATCCTTTCGCGGCGTGGGCCTATCGTCGTGAGCGATTATGCCCATCATCCGACCGAACTGGCCGCGGTCATCGAGGCGGCTCGCGACGGTTGGCCGGGGAGGCGAGTGGTTATGGTGCATCAGCCGCATCGGTTTACTCGGTTGCGCGCACTCTTTAACGAGTTCGTCCGTGTGCTCGGGCAGGCGGATGCCTGCATCCTGATGCGGCTCTACGCGGCCGGCGAGCAGCCGCTGCCAGGTGTCTCCGCACGGCGATTGTGGGGGGCCCTGCGCAGGAGACATCCGACCAAACCTGTGTCGTACGCGGAGACGCCGGAAAAGATCCTGGAGATCGTGCGGCGGCTGACCACACCGGAGACGCTGGTCTGCTTTGCTGGAGCAGGGGATGTCTGGAAGGTGGCCAAGGCATACGCAAAAGAAGCGGCGGTGAGACGATGGGATTGACGACAATCCAACAGGAACAGTTGTCACGAATGGTGCGCGGCACGGTTCGATTAGGCGAGCCGATGCGCCAGCATACTACGATCCAGGTGGGCGGCCCGGCTGATGCGTGGGTAGAACCGGCGGATGGGGAGGAGCTGGCGGCGCTGCTCCGGTGGGCGACGGCGGAGGGGATCCCATGGTGCAACATAGGGCGCGGGAGCAATCTGCTGATACGGGACGGCGGCATTAGGGGGCTGGCCGTACATATAGGGGCGCTCTGCAGCGTGCGGATCGAGGAGGGGCAGTCGCAATCGGCAGCAGTCCTCTACGCCGAGGGGGGCGCCAAGCTAAAAAGGTTGCTCGGTTTATGCGCGGAGGAGGGGCTTGCCGGCCTGGAGGGATTGGAAGGAATTCCGGGGACCGTCGGTGGCGCTCTTGTGATGAATGCAGGGACCCCGGCCGGTTGTATCGGTGATGCAGTCCTTGAAGTCATCTGGTGCGACCGAACCGGAAAATTAGTGACACGCAGCCGGGAGGCGATGGAGTTTGGCTACCGGCGCGCCAAGGTGCCACGCCAGGCAGTAATAGTCGCCGCGCGTCTGAGCGTCAGTCGGAGCTCCCCGGATGCGGTGCGAGCTAGGCTTGAGACGCTCCGCGCCAATCGGCAGGCCGCGCAGCCGGGTCATCAGCCTAGCCTGGGATCTATCTTCAAAAATCCGGGGGGGAAGTCGGCGTGGCAATTGATCGAGGAGGCCGGACTCAAAGGGGTGCGGGTCGGCGGGGCCCGCGTGGCTAATCAGCACGGTAATTGGATCGTCAATGAAGGTGGCGCTACCGCCAAGGATGTCGAGGTGCTGATCCGACTGATTCGCGAGAGAGTGAAAGAGTCGTCAGGGATCCTTTTGGAACCGGAGATCGTGATGATGGGGGAAGAGCTACAGTGAAAAAGTGGCATGGCAAACGGATTGGGTTCGCTGCGGGATGCCGGCTATGAGGTGATGGAGATCGACATCGGTTCGGACCCGGTGGGCGAGCTGCTTAAGACGCCAATCGATGTCGCCTTCGTTGCGCTGCATGGCCGATTCGGCGAGGACGGGACGATCCAGGGATTACTCGAGTCTCTCCGGATTCCGTATACGGGGAGCGGTGTGCTTGCCTCGGCGGTAGCCATGGACAAGTCGGTTTGCAAGCAGCTGGCGCACGAGTTGGAGATCCCGGTGGCCAACGGACAGCTATATTACGCAACGACCGAGCCGATCGGGCATTTCGTCGAACGGTTGGCGCTGGGATGCCCGTTAGTCGTGAAACCTGTGCGCGAAGGGTCCACAGTCGGAATGACTATCGTGCGCAAGGAAGAGGAACTGCCCGGCGCACTGCAACTGGCCGCGAGTTCCGATCCGAAGATTGTGGTCGAGGAATTTGTTGCCGGCACGGAGGTCACTGTTGGGATGGTGGCTGGGCGCCTGCTCCCCACGATCGAGATCGTCCCGAAGGGCGGTTTTTACGACTACACCGCTAAATACACCAAGGGGATGACCGAATATATTTGTCCGGCGCGGATAGCGCCGGCAACCGACCAGCTGCTGGGCGAGTGGACCTCGCGGCTCTGGCAGACTCTTGAGTGCAGGGGCTTCGCTAGAGCGGATTACATCGTGCGACCGGACGGCAGCGCGGTCTTTTTGGAACTGAACACCATCCCCGGGATGACGGCGACCTCGCTGATTCCGAAGGCGGCCGCTCAGGCCGGGATCGGATTCGGGTCGCTTTGCGAACTGATATTGGAGGACGCGCGGGTGGAGATATCGGCATGAGCTTCTTTTTGGAACAGCAGGTTGTTCGCTTACGCGAGCGCCGCCGCAAGGCCTGGCGGCGTTGGCGCCGGCGGATCGAGCGGATCGCGGTAATTGTGTTGGCCTGGTGCGTGGGGATGGGGGTGTTGTTCGGTGGGTACATGGCCGTCACCATGCTCCCCCTCTTCGCGGTGGACGAAGTGGTAGTGCAGGGAGACCTCCGTTTCCTCGCGGCCGAGGCGGTACGCGAGCGCGCAAGTGTCGCCATCGGCACGAATATATTTCGGGTCCCCTTGACTGCCGTGCAGGAACGGTTGCGCGGCGATCCGTGGGTCGCCGAGGTGGCGGTTCGGCGCAAGCTGCCGTGCACCGTCTGGATCTATATAGGTGAACGGCGACCGGCCGCTCTTCTAAACGTGGAGGGATTGTATCTCGTCGACGAGGCGGGTGTGATCTTCAAGCAGTGGCAGGCCGGTGACCCTGCCGACCTGCCGATCCTTTCAGGCGTGACGGAGGTTCAAGTGGATAATGACGGGTTAGGGCATTCGGGACAGATGCGCGAACTTTTGGAGGCGAAGGAGGTGTTCGAGCGAACGGCCGTGGGGGAGGCGGTCGGTTTGGCGGAGGTGGCGAGGGATAGGTACGGGAGGTTGACGGTGGTGACCGAACGACCGACGTTGGTGTTGCGGATCGGCGAGCGGATGGCGGACGGGCAGTTGCGACGATTGCATAATATGCTGCCCGTCTTGCCGGGGGGACGAAATGTCGCTGTGGTCGATCTGCGGGTCGACCGACGGATCGTGGTGAGGTAAACGGCAGTCCGACAAGGAGGAGGCAGCTATGGGCAAGCATGAAGAACTCGTCGTAGGCCTGGATATAGGGACGACGAAGACCTGCGCAATCGTGGGCGAGGTGACCGAGGAGGGGGTCAACATCATCGGCATCGGCACACATCCGTCGCGAGGACTGCGCAAGGGGATGGTGGTCAACATAGAAAGCACCGTCGAGTCGATCCGCAAGGCGGTCGAGGAGGCGGAGCTGATGGCAGGCTGCGATATAACCGGCGTCTATGTCGGTATAGGCGGCGCGCATATCAAGGGGATAAACAGCCGCGGTATCGTCGCAATCAAGGAGAAGGAGGCGCGCGCCACAGACGTCAAACGGGTGATCGACGCGGCGCAGGCGGTGGCTATCCCGGTCGATCGGGAGGTGATCCACGTCATCCCGCAGGAATACATCATCGACGACCAGGACGGGGTGAAGGACCCGATCGGCATGAGCGGTGTCCGCCTGGAGGCGAAGGTGCACATTGTAACCGCTGCAGCCTCGGCGGCGCAGAACGTAATCAAATGTTGTAATCGCGCAGGACTCACGGTGCACGAGATGATCCTAGAGCAGTTGGCCGGCGCGGAGGCGGTTCTCGGCCAAGACGAACGGGAGCTGGGCGTCGTGCTGATCGACGTGGGAGGCGGCACCACCGATCTGGCGATCTTTTGCAACGGCAGCGTCATGTATTCAAGCGTGCTGCCGGTGGGTGGCAATCATCTTACTAACGATGTGGCGGTGGGACTGCGCACGCCCGCTCACGAAGCGGATAAGATCAAGCAGAAGTACGGATGCGTGCTTAGTTCGATGGTGCAGAAAGACGAGACGATCGAGGTGCCGAGTGTCGGCGGACGGAGCCCGCGGATACTCTCCCGCCAGATCCTTGCCGAGGTGCTGGAGCCGCGAGTCGAGGAACTCTTCCAATTGACGCGGCAGGAGATCGTCCGGTCCGGGTTTGAAGATCGGCTGGCGGCCGGCGTCGTTCTCACCGGGGGTTGCGCAGTGCTGGAGGGGATGCCGGAACTGGCCGAACAGGTCTTCAACCTGCCGGTTCGGCGGGGGCTGCCAAAGAACGTGGGTGGCCTGGTAGACGTGGTGCGCAGTCCTATGTACGGCGCGGGGGTCGGCCTGGTGATGCTTGGCGGAAAGACACTGCGGGGCGATGAACGGACGCAGCCGGCCGATAAGACTACGTATGGAAAGTTTAAAGGGCGGGTCAAGGAATGGTTTAACGAACTCTTTTGAGGAGGATGTATGCCAAAGCGACAGGCGCGGCGCAGAGCACAGCTAACGAGACGAAGAATGGCGGGTCCTGCCGCCTCCGCCACACTGCGTGGCGGATCCGCCAGGTCTTATGGAGGAGGTCACCCTCGCATCCGGCGTCGCCGCAAAACGGCTGCCGGCGGCTATGGGGGTCCCCCGACCGAAGTCACCCGCCATGGAAGTCTACCGCTGTCTGCCGAGGCGGTGAGTGCACAAACATCAACTGAGACGTCACGGGAGGAACTTATGTTCGAATTGGTGGAGCAGGTCCGCCAGGGGGCGAAGATCAAGGTGATCGGCGTGGGCGGCGCAGGTGGAAACGCGATCAACACGATGATTAGAGACCGGTTGGAGGGGGTCGATTTCATAGCGGCGAATACCGATCTGCAGGCGCTCAAGACAAATGGCTCCCCGCAGAAGATCCAACTCGGCCGTGAGTTGACGAAGGGCTTAGGGGCCGGGGCCAATCCGGAGATCGGCAAGCAGGCGGCGCTTGAAGACCAGCGGGCCATTGCCGATTCCCTGATGGGGGCAGACATGGTCTTTATCACGGCGGGGATGGGTGGCGGGACCGGGACAGGCGCGGCGCCTGTCGTCGCAAAGATCGCCAAGGAATGCGGGGCCCTTTCCGTGGCGGTCGTCACCAAACCGTTCGCCTTCGAAGGGAAGCGGCGCGCGCGGTTGGCCGAGGAGGGGATCGCACAACTCCGCGAGGCCGTCGACACATTGATCACGATACCGAACGAGAAGCTGGTCGGCATCGCGGGGAAGGAGACGACGGTGCTTGCGACCTTCAAGATGGCAGACGAGGTCCTGCTCCACGCGGTGAAGGGGATCTCCGATCTGATCACGGTGCAGGGGCTTATCAACCTCGACTTTGCCGACGTACGGACCGTAATGAACGAGATGGGGATGGCCCTCATGGGGACCGGGATCGGGACCGGAGAGAACCGGGCGATCGATGCGGCTACCAAGGCGATCTCCAGTCCTTTGCTGGAGAACGTATCCATTCGCGGGGCGACCGGGCTTCTTATAAACATCACCGGCGGGCCTAACATGACGCTGCACGAGGTCCACGAGGCCTCTAAGCTGATCCAGGAGGAGGCCCATGAGGATGCCAACATCATCTTCGGCGCTGTGATCGACGAATCGCTTACAGACGAACTAAGGGTCACGGTAATAGCTACCGGGTTCAATCGGTCAGTTAGAGGGGCAGTACGGTCGCGAGCGGTCGGGATCAAGCCGGGGTCGTGGACCGAAAGGGCTCCAAACGAGGATGCGCCCGGCGACGGAACTCAGCCGGTCGCGCGACCCCTCGTCTATCCGACCCCACCGGTTGAGCGTCCGGAGGCGGCGCTGCGTCTATCCGTAGGGGAGGAGCGGCCGACGACGGTGGGTGGGAGCTGGACGAAGGAGCAGGCTGGACGACCATTCGGCAGTCCCATCGATCTTCGCGAAATCATGGCCGAGATCGGCCTGCCGGACCAGCGAGAAGATGAATATGATATACCAACTTTTCTAAGGAAGCAGGCGGATTAGGGAAACTCTCATGTGCTTTACAATGCGTATCTTGTCGGCCTACGATGACCGGCTATGGATCCGGTCACCAGATTTCTAACGGCGGCGCGCGGTCAGACGGTCGATCGTCCCCCGGTATGGCTGATGCGCCAGGCGGGGCGCTATCTTCCGGAATATCAGGCGCTAAGAAAGAGGCACGACTTCCTGACCTGCTGCCGGACGCCGGAGCTGGCCACCGAAATTACGCTTCAGCCGTGGCGGCGATTCGGGATGGACGGCGTGGTCGTATTTTGCGACATCCTGATCCCGATTGCTGCGATGGGGATGCCACTTACGGTGGAAGATGCAGGACCGCGACTCGATCCGCCCATCGTGACGCTGGCCGATGTCGAAAGATTATCCGTTCCGGACCCGGAGCAACAGGTCCCCTTTTTACTCTCCACGCTGGCCTCTGTGCGAGAGGCGGTCAACGGCAAGGCGGCCGTTATCGGGTTTGCCGGCGGTCCCTGGACGCTTGCCACCTACATGGTTACGGGTGGGGGAATGACCAGCCGCGAGCGTTGCACGGCCCTCTTGCTCGACGATGCGCGGTTTCGCGCCGCGCTGTTCGCCAAGTTACGCGCCATGCTGGTGCCGTATCTAACGGCCCAGGCCAAGGCCGGCGCACATGTCCTACAGATCTTCGAGACATGGGCGGGGCTCCTATCCCCCATCGAGTTTGATAATGTGGTCCTGCCGGTCTTAAGCGAGGTAATTGCGGACGTGCGCAAGGCCGTCGGTACTAAGGTCCCGATCGTCATATACTGTGGCGAGTGCCGCCATCTGGTCGAGCAGCTAGGATCCAGCGGGGCCGATGTCGTCAGCGTCGATTGGCGGCTGACGCTTACAGAGGCCCGCCTTCGGCTGCCGGCAGGTGTCTCCCTTCAGGGGAACCTGCCGCCTGAGTTGCTGCTTAAATCGGAACCGGAGGTGCGCAAGGCCACACAAGTAATGTGTGTGGAAGGGGGCGACACCGGCTACATCGCAAACCTCGGTCACGGCGTGCTTAAACAGACCCCTGTTGCAAACGTCGCGGCCTTCGTGGAGACCGTTCAGAAATGGAATGCCGCATCGACAACCAGCGCATAGAATTGCCGGCGGCGCTGATCGCCAAATACGACCGGCCTGGACCGCGCTATACCAGTTATCCCACGGCGCCGGCCTGGCAAGCGCCGTTTGATGCCGCGGACTATGCGCAGGCGCTTAAGGAGAGCAACACTACCGCGCGGCCTTTATCGCTCTACGTCCACCTGCCGTTCTGCGAGGCCCACTGCACGTTTTGCGGCTGCAATGTGATCATTACCAAGAAAAAGGCCTTGGCCGACGAGTACCTAAGCGACCTAGAACGGGAGATTGCCATCGTTGCAGGGGGCGTGGATCGCGGTCGGCCGGTGGTCCAACTCCACTGGGGAGGCGGGACGCCGACATATCTTTCGCCGGCGCAGCTTAGCCGACTGATGGCGATCCTTCGCAGGCATTTCGCCCTGGCAAATGATGCCGAGATAGGTGTTGAGGTCGACCCTCGCGTCACTACAAATGAGCAGGTGGCCGTACTAAGAGAACTCGGTTTCAACCGGATCAGCATGGGGATCCAGGATTTTCACCCCGCCGTGCAGGAGGCGATAAATCGCATCCAGCCGGTCGAGATGACCTCGATGCTGATCGACGCGTGTCGCGCGGCCCGTTTCGCCAGCATTAATGTCGATCTGATCTACGGCCTGCCGCACCAGACACTTGAGCGTTTCGCCGCTACTCTGGACGCGGTTATAGGGCTAAAGCCGGATCGGATCGCGCTATATAACTTTGCCTTTGTCCCGTGGCTTAAGGCCCAACAACGAAGGATCGATCCGTCCACCTTGCCTGCGCCAGCTACTAAGCTCGCACTTTTGCTGCATGGGATCGATGCCTTCGGAACTGCCGGCTATGCATATATCGGGATGGATCACTTTGCCCGGCCGACCGACGAGCTCGCCCGCGCGCGCGCCGTGCGCACGCTATGGCGAAACTTTCAGGGCTATACGACTAAGGCAGGGACCGATCTTATCGCCTTCGGGATCACCGGGATCGGCGATGTGGCGGGTCGCTACGCTCAGAATGTCAAGACGCTGGCGGCTTACCGTCGGGCGCTGGCGGCGGGGGAGATGCCGATTGAGCGTGGCTGCAAGCTGACGCAGGACGATCTGCTCCGCCGTGTGGTGATAAGGGAGCTTCTCTGCAATAATTATCTGGCTGTGGCCGATTGCAATGCCGCCTTCGGCATCGATTTTGCCGAATATTTTAGGACGGAACTTGAGGCCTTGCGCCCGCTCTCAGACGACGGCCTGGTGACCTGCACGGAGGCCACAATCAAGGTGACCGTGCTCGGGCGCCTCTTCGCGCGGAACATCGCCATGGTATTCGATCGGTATCTCTCCGCGACGTCCAACGGCCGTCCGCTCTACTCCCGGACCATCTAATGGTAATATATAGCAAAACCTCGCTGCCGGGCGGCTCCCTCCGCGGGTCTCGACCTCGGGAGGGGGCTCCGCCCAGCAAGCTTGGACAGATCGTTCATCAGCGTTCGGTGCTTCCGGTCGCCACTGGCGACCGGCTCCACCTCGCGCCCCCCCGCCTCTGGCGGGCTCCCCCACCCCAGGCCCCGCTACGGCACCGCCCCGGAAGCGGGGGATGGCAGTCGGCATTGGCGGGGGCCCTCCTCACCATGATCCTCGATATTATTATAGATCCGCTCACCGTCCGCGGCGACCGGTGGTTCCTCGGCCGGATCTATTACTATCCGCACGGCGGCCCCTACTTCGGCGTTCCCCTCTCCAACTTCGCTGGCTGGTTCCTCGTCCCCCTCTTAGTCATTAAAGCAAATCAGATAATATGGAAAATCCGGGAGCGACTATGCCGCGGTGGGGCGGAAGGTGAGGGATATCCGGAGCGCGCGGCATCTATGGTGATGATGCCGCCGGGCGCGAGGCTAAGGGCGGCGGAGGCCCGTAAGCCGAAGCCGACCCGGCCCGAACCTTCGTCCCACCGCGGCCGTTTGGAACTTCTAGGCGCCCTCTTCTATACCGCCATCGCCGCCTTCAACATAGTCATCACATTCGCCATCGGCCAGTGGCGCCTTGGGCTTGCCTCTCTTGGATGGGTTGCCTTGATCGGCCTCTTTATTATTTTGTCTGATACTGTTCGCCGTCGTAGAGGAGGACCTTGGGAGCGCCATCCACCAGCGTCTCGATCCCGACCGGCCGCCGCCAGAGCTTGACCAGTCCCTTCAATGTCTCCCTGGCGTAATCCTCCCGCAGGTCGACCCCTTCATGCTCGTGCTTAAGGAGGAGTTCCCCTCGGTTGCCGTAGTTGGCATCCGAGACCACTATGATCGGATAGCCGAAGTTGGTCAACTCGAAGAGCATCTGGCGCTTAATCTTGTCGAAGGCCCGGTCCTGTATCTCGTACTGGTCGGCGGCCGCGTTATAGGCATAAACAAAGAGTTTGTGGGCGCGGCAAAATTCAGGCGTCAGGTATTCGTCGATGAACATGACGTCGTTATAGAGTTTGCGTACCTCGAATATCTTTTGACGTCCGATCCCGGCATCGGTATCCCACTTCGCCCTCTTCACCATGTCTTCGCACTCGTCGTACTCCTTGCCGAATCTCCCCCTGTTCCATCGGTCCTCGATGTCGCGAAAGAGCTCCAGGCCGATCTTGTAAGGGTTGATCTGCCCCGGATGCATGGCCACAGTGCCCGAATGGTGATCGGCGTAATCGATCACATCGGCATCGGTGAGGATCTTCTGCGTCATCATCTTGCTGTGCCAGTACGAGGCCCAGCCCTCGTTGAGCACCTTAGTCTGCCCCTGTGGGGAGAAATAGTATGCCTCTTCCCGCACGATGGAGATAAGGTCCCTCTCCCAACCCTCCAGCGGGGCATACTCCAGGAGGAACCCCATTACATCCCGCTCCGGTCTCTCCGGAAACTGTTTGGCCCGCTTGATCTCGTCTTCCAGTTTTCGCCGTTCTGCCTCGATGAACTCCGGTGGATTGATGAACCGCTCCATGTACGGCTTGCCCGGGATCTTTCGCACGACCAGACGCGACTCCTCTTCGTCCTCGCGTTCGGTCGCTCGCGTAGGGGCGCGCTGGCGCATCGGCCCGTGGTAATCTATCAGATTATCGATCGAGAGTGCGGCATCTATCACCGCCTCCACCCGATCGATGCCGCACCGGTCGATATAGCGCAGCACGCGGGTGCGATGATTTGCCATCTCGTCCATCATCTTCCGGTTCGTCCGCGCGAAGAACGCGTTGTTTTTGAAGAAATCGCAGTGCGCATAGACATGCGCCATGACGAGCTTCTGATCTATAAGATGGTTGCTGTGGAGGAGATAGGCGTAGCAAGGGTCGTTGTTTATGACCATCTCGTAGATCTTGGATAGTCCATAGGCATAAGACTTCGAAAGCCGCTCGTACTCCATCCCGAACCGCCAATGGGGGTAGCGATTCGGAAAGCCGCCGAGCGCAGCGATCTCGTTCATCTGTCGCCAATCGATCACCTCAAAGAGCACGTCGAAAAAATCGAGCTCGTAGCCCCGGGCGTACTCCTCGATCGTCTGTTGGATCCGACGCAACTCGATCGGCAATGTCACCGGATTTCGACGCATCGGCTCACTTCCCTTTCCCCAAGAAGTCCTTGATCGATCGGATGATCGCCTCCTTGTTCTCGACCTTAGAGGTGATCAGCTTCTCGTGACCCGCCAATCGCTCGTTCAGATCACGATAGAATTGTCCGCTTCCGTACTCGCTCTCCACCTGCCCATAACAGAAGACATTCGAGATCGGCAGCAACGACACCTCCAGCAGTTTCAGGCATTCCTCCGTGTCGTTGCCGGACCAGTTGTCTCCGTCGGAAAAATGGAACGGATATATATTCCAGCTGCCCGGATCGTAGCGCTCCTCTATCATCTTGAGGCAGAGCTTGTAGGCAGAGGAGATGATCGTGCCGCCGCTCTCCCGCGTATGAAAGAAGGTCTCGCGATCCACCTCGCGGGCCACCGCGTCGTGCACAAGATAGCAGATCTCCAGGTGCCGATACTGGGCGCGCAACCAGGTGTCGATCCAAAAGGTCTCCATGCGGACTATCTCCTTCTGCTCGGTACCCATGGAGCCTGAGACGTCCAGCATGAAGAGTATCACCGCCTTGCTCTCAGGCTGAGGCTTCACCCTCCACATACGGTAACGGCGGTCCTCGCGCACCGGAACTATCACCGGCCGCTCCGGATCGTATTGCCCAGACATCAGCTGGCGCCTAAGCGCCTGCCGATAGGTCCGCTTGAAATGCCGCAGCGATTCGGGCCCGGCAAGCGCAATGCTGGTATAGCGCGTCTTCTGGCTCTGAATCTCGTCCTGGCCCTTCGGCTGAATGCGTGGCAACTCAAGCGCCTCTCCTACGATCTCCGCCAGATCCTCGAAGGGGATTTCCACCTCGAGGATGTGCTCGCCCGGCATATTACCGGCCTTGCTGGATCCCTCCCCCTCCCCCTTGCCGATAGGTGTGCCGACCTCCCCCTCGCCTTGACCCACTCCCCGCCGCAGTGAGGTCCTGCTTTACCCGGCCGCGGACAATCTGCCGGAACCTGGCGACATCTTGTTCGATCTTCAGGATCATACGTCACGCCGACGCGCGCTCGCGAATATCACCCCTGGCGAAGATCGATGCAACGTAGTTGAGCACGTCCGTGGCGCATACGTCGCAGTAACCGTAATTCTTGATGAGGCGCGACTTCACCACGTCGATCTTCTCCTGGGTTTCGCGGTCTACGACGCTCGTCACGAGACTGGTGAGCTTTATAGTATCCTTCTGATCTTCGAATAGCTTCAGTTCCAAGGCCTTGCGTAGGCGCTCGTTCGTCTTATAGTTGAACTGCTTCCCCTCCAGGGAAAGGGCGCCGATGTAATTCATGACCTCACGCCGGAAATCCTCCTTGCGGCTCTCGGGGATATTGATCTTTTCCTCAATCGACCGCATCAGGCGCTCATCCGGCTCCTCGTCCTGCCCGGTATACTTGTTACGAACCCGCTCCTTCTGCGTACACGCCTTCACATTGTCGATGTAATTGGCGCAGAGCCTTGAGATCGCCTCTTCGTCGGCCGATATGGCACGCTGCACCTCGTTTTTCACCAGGTCCTCGTAATCCTCCTTCACCGTGGTCAATTGCTCCAAAAACCGCTTGCGCTGCTCTTCCGTCTTTAGTAGCGCGTGGTGTTTCAAGCCGCTCTCCAGCTCGTTGAGCACCATGAACGGATTGACGCACGCCCCGCCAAGGTCGCCTACAAGGGCATTGGAGATCTTGTCCTGAATGTAGCGCGGACTAATCCCCTCCATCCCCTCGCGCACCGCCTCCTTGCGCAGTTCTTTCACGTTGTCCTCGGTGAATCCGGGAAGCGATTTGCCGTCGTACAGTTTGAGTTTCTGCATTAGAGTTTCTCTTCGTGCAGCTTTGTAATATATGGCAGATCGATCTTCACGGTCCGGTCGCGCAGGGCCTCCATATATTCGTTGTTCTGGAACTTTCTGTACTCCGGCTCGTTGGTGTGCCCCACAATAACCTCGTCGATGTCCGTTTGGGCGAATTTCTTCGGCTTGATCTTATGCTCCTGCGAGGCGCCAAGCAGGTCGTAGAGAAACGCCACGTCAAGCTTCAAGACCTCGATGAATTCGATCAGCCCGCGATTGGCAATGTTGAACTCCCCGTCGAAATTAAAGGCGCGCGGATCCGAATCGGACCCGTACTCCGCGATCTTACGGTAATTGATGTCCCCGGTGAGCTCCGTAGAATCCTGGTTCTTCTCGTCCTTGGGCTGGAAGGTGCCGATGCCGATCCGATCCTTTTCCGAAAGAAGGATTCGGCGCACCTTTATATGATTGGCAACCTGTTCCCATTCGCCGCGGTAGACGTGCAGCAGTTCCCGGAAGATATGGCGGCAGGCCGGGCATAGATCCCCCTCGATGATGACGCGCTCCTCCTCCTTTAATCCGCGGTTGACCTCGCTCAAAACCGACTCGCGAACGTGCGGCGGCACCAACTTGATCGGCTCCTCGTGCATCGGACAGGACAACTCCACCTGATGCCCGAAGATGCCCCTCGTGTCGTTTAGCTCCTTCTTGACCCACGAGAAGGAGTAGAGGGCCCCCTCCGGCGTGCGGGAATAATGTTCCAATCCCTTTTTCAGCAGGCGGACCACCGTGCTCTTGGCGCTACCGACCGGCCCATGGAGCAACAGGATACGCTTCTCGGTCCCATAGCGGCGGGCGGCCGACTGAAATGCGTTCACTAGCTTCATCAGATGGACATCCAGCCCGAATACGGCGTCCTTTCCGTTCTCGAAGGGATCGCGGAAGAAGTGATACCTAGTGATCTTTTTTTTGTATTCGTAATATTCCTCGGAACCGTGAGACAGGATCATGTCGTAGATGCGCTGAAATGCGCTGCGCGACACCTTCGGATTGCGCTCGACGATCTTGAGGTAGTCGTTAAAGGTCCCTTCCCAGTTCAGTTCCTGATAGTCGCGCGTGGAACAGAGCCCGACAACATACGACCACAGATTCCCCTCGGTCCGTTTCGCAGCCGGGGTCGGTTCCGCAACGCTGGTCGTCATGCGCAGCCTCCTTGGTAGGCGAGTTCATTAACATTTTACACCGTGCGTTCACAGCTGGCAAGGGGGGAAAGGGTCTTAAGGAACGATTATCGTTCAACTGCCTGCCGTTCGTTGGCGCGCAGCGTCGCGCGAACGATCGACCGGAGAAGCAAATTGCGATTCGCGCGGCCGAAAAGGGTGCGCAGATCGTTATAGATGGCCGGATCGGTCAGAAGCCCCCCCAACGTCCCCTCCCCGCGCCGAATCTGCTGCGTAATCACGTGGATATCGTCGGCTGCCTTTTGCAGGTCGGCGCCGATTTTCCCCAGGTTCGCCCCACTGAAGGAGCGCATCCCCGCCACTAGGTCGCTGAAGATCTCCTTGCCCCGAGGGTCATAGAAGAGGACATGGATTAGGCTCTCCCTGGACCGGTCTTCGAGAAATTCGCGAACCTCCGTTGCCGCCTTCTCGATCTCCGCCAGAACCGCCCCTCCCCGCTCCGCTACTGCCGCAAGGCCCACTATCCGTCCGGTGCGGAGGTACGCCCCGGGGGCGAGCGCCGCTTCGGACGGGCTCCCCAGCGTGATATGGATATATTTATCGCCAAGCAGCCCCTGGGTATAAATGGCTGCCTCCGAATCGGCGCGGATCTGCTCCTGATTGGCCCGGCCGATCTTCAATACAACATCGATCTGCCGATCGGTCGGATCCGTAGGGAGGTGGATCGCCTCTACGGCGCCCACCTTGACCCCTGCCAGGTGGACGGAGGCCCCCACCAGCAACCCGGCGGTATCCTCGAACCGGCAGCGCAACTCATACTTGCGCTGAAACCAGGCCCGCTCGCTTCCGAGCATGAAGATGATAATAGCCGACAGGATCAATCCGGCCAGCACGAACAACCCAACCCTGATCTGGATCGCGCGTTCCTCTCTCATCGCATTATTCCAAATTCCCTTCTATAAAGTTGCCTACTACGGCATTAGCGGAGGCCTTCGCCTCTGCCACCGTGCCGACAAATTCTATCCGCCGGTTATACAACAAGGCTATTCGGTCCGTCACGAGAAATGCGCTCTCCAGATCGTGGGTTACTATCACACTGGTGACTCGGAGCTTGCGTTGGCATTCCCGGATAAGGCGATTGATCCGCTGGCAGTTTGCCGGATCTAGCCCAGTGGTCGGCTCGTCGTATAGGATCACCGCAGGATTCGTGGCGATCGCCCGAGCAAGCGCCACCCTCTTCTTCATTCCGCCCGAAAGGTCTGCCGGCATCATCGCCTCGGTCTCCGGAAGGCCGACTAGAGAAAGTGAACTGGCCACCCGCCCCTCTCGCTCACCATCCGTCATCTCCCGAAAGTGCTCGCGAAGCGGATAGGCGATGTTCTCCCCCACCGTGAGAGAATCGAAGAGGGCCCCGCCCTGAAAGAGCATCCCCATCTCGCGGCGCATCGCTACCAGACTCCCCTCGGTCATCCGCGTGACATCCGAGCCCCGAAAATATATTCGCCCCCGGTCGGGCCGCATTAGTCCTAGGATCAACTTGAGTGTCACGCTCTTGCCGGTGCCGGAGCCCCCGATAATCGTCATCGTCTCGCCGGGCCTAATCTCCAGAGATAGACCGTCGAGCACGGCATGGCCATCGAATCGTTTGGCCACGTTATCGAGCACGATCAGGGCATCCATTGGGTCCTCTAGGTCCTCACAACAGAATAAACAGCTTCGTTAAGAAAAAGTCCGCTATGAAGATCACGATCGACGCATATACAACCGCCCGCGTCGTGGAGCGGCCGACCCCCTCGGTCCCCCCATAGGTAGTCAGCCCCTGGTAGCAGGCAATCGAGGCGATGCACCCGGCAAAGAAGACGGTCTTCGCCAGGCCGTGGACGAAATCCTCCGTCACGACGGTCCGCCAGATCTGCTGCATATAAAATGTCGGCGTTACCCCTGCCTCCCCTACGGTGATGACCATCCCACCGAAGACCCCGATCGCGTTGGCAAATACGGTGAGCAGCGGAGTAGTAATCATCGTGGCGATCAGACGGGGCGCTACCAACCGCTGGATCGGATCGGCACCCATCGCCTCGATGGCAAGCACCTGCTCGGTGACCATCATCGAGCCCAACTCCGCCGCGATCCCGGAGCCGACCCTCGCCGCAACCATCAGCGAGGTAAGCACCGGGGCCAACTCGCGGGTGAGAGCCAATCCTACTACTTGGGCGGTATAGAGCTTGAGACCGAATCGGCCTAGCCCTATGGTGAACTGGAGGGCAAGGACCATCCCTGTGAATAGTCCCGTTAAGGCCACAATTGCGAGCGACCGATTACCGATGACGAAACACTGGCGGACGATCTCCCGGTGGTCCCAACGCGACCTGAAGATGACCCGCGCAGTCCTGGTCACCAGCCGCGCGATGCCTCCCGTGTGATAGACGAAGTGGATCGCCTGCGCGCCGAAGAGGGCCAGCGCCTGGCTCATGCGGAACGGTTTTTGCACGGCAACGGATGGCGGCATAGGCTACTCGAAGGCAAAGACCCTAAAAAAGGCATCGAAGGCCGGCGCCACCTCCGCATATCGTTCAGGCGGCGCCATGCAGATAAGATCGAACGAACAGCCATGCTTCTTTAGCACGACGGCGTCGAACTGAATCGGCACGCCGTCCAGCGTGCGCAGACTCAGTTCCCGCAGGGCCTCCCTACCGTCCAGGACCAACCGTTCCGTACGGATCGTGCGCTGGATCGGAAACCCGCCGAATAGCTGGCCGAGCAATCTGGGCAACGGCTGATCTTCAAATGCCGCTCCGCATAAGGCGCCCGTCATGATGGTTGCGCCGGTTGCCGCGTGATGGAACGTGATCGCCTTTCCTCCGGTACGCATACGTCGCCATCCGTCAGGGAGTAGGCCGACCTGGTACGACCCGTCGCGCGTCAAATAGACCCTCCCCTGGCGATAACCTAGTACGCGCGGACCAGCATTCGGACCGAAGAGGCAAGAGGTAAATAGCAACAGAAGCGACAGAGCGATCGTTCGGGAGATACGCACGCGGGCGACTATAGAAGAAATGCCCATGATTGACAAGGAGTTATGACCCTGGGAGACTCCTTCGGCGATGGAAACCGTAGCAGAGCGATTGGCAACTGTCCGTGCGGCGATCAAGGGGGCGGCAGGGCGCTGCGGAAGAGATCCGCATGGAATTACGCTTCTGGCGGTGAGCAAGGGCCAGCCTGCAGCAAAGATCGGGGAGGCGATAGCGGCCGGCCAGACGATCTTCGGCGAAAACTACGTCCAAGAACTCAGCGCGAAGCGTCACTCCCTAGACCTTATTTCCCAGGCCCACAGCCCTGTCGTTGAATGGCGCTTTACCGGCCATCTGCAGCGCAACAAGGTAAAAGAGGTCGTTCCGCTCGTGACGTGGATAGAAACGGTCGACTCGCTGAGGCTAGCCGAGGCAGTCCAGGCGAAGGCCGGCCGGCCGATAAACTGTTGCATCGAGGTCAACATAGGCAATGATGCCGCCAAGAGAGGGGTGAGACCAGAAGCTGTCCGCATATTGGTTAGCGCGGTAGCCGAGCTGCCGCTGCTAAAGTTGCGCGGTCTTATGTGCATCCCTCCGTTTTGCGCAGATCCAGAGGCCAGTCGCCCTCATTTTCGCCGGCTTGCCGGCCTGCTAGCCGAGATTAACATGGCAAAAGTTTATCCCTCACCGCTGACAGAGCTCTCAATGGGCATGACAAACGACTTCGAAGTTGCTATAGAAGAAGGGGCAACCATCGTGCGCGTGGGGACCGGGATCTTCGGGGAGCGGCAGTGAAAATTC
>JACPFG010000023.1 GCA_016183125.1 Deltaproteobacteria bacterium | reverse complement strand
TGGCGCGCTTTGTCGTCGTTGAACGGACGCGCGAAGGAAAAACCTACTGTGGCATCAGGCTTGCTGACAAGGACGCAGAATACGAGCGGATACCTTCAAGTGGTGATCGGGTAATCCATATTGGAACGATCACGTTTGCAGATGGAACCTCTCCGGGAAAAAGGCGCGTAGGGGTCATCTACGAGCGTCATGTCACCGATCGGAACATTCATTGGGCTCGTTACAAGGGTCAACGCCGCGCCACTGAATTTTTTTATAGGTTAATTACAACGGAAGACGCGTTTATAAGCTTTCGATAGCATTCCAGAATCCGGAAATCTGGAAATCACACTTGCCGAAATCACACTTGCCAAGTGTTGTTCAGGGGATTGAACTTGCCTAAAATCATGTTGTTAGCGACTTGTCCACATGATGAGAAAGGAGCGTGTGCTTAAGTAGTTGCAAGATACGCCTTGCCAGGATCGGTTTGGGTAGTGGAGGAAGTTTGATTGCCTGTCCTGTGCGGAAGAGGAGGGTCGCCTGGTGCCTTGCAGCGCTGATTGCCGGGACCGGGTTGGCTATGATGCAGTCACAATGTTTGTGGCGGAGTTTTTTCCAGGCGTTTTCGAGGAGTCGTTCCGATTCGAGCGCAAAGCCGACAATATATTGACCCTTGCGCTTTCGTTTGCCGATCGTTGCCAGGATGTCAGGATTTTTAGCAAGTTCTAGGACCGATCGTTTCTCCTTTTTGATCTTCCGTCCGGCTATACCCAGAGGGCGCCAGTCGGCGACGGCCGCGGCGCAGATTATAATATCCGCGCGCCTGGCATGGGCGAGCGTTGCCCTATACATCTCTCGCGCCGAGACGACCGGGATCATGCTCACGTCCTTTGGAGGCCTTAGCGCCACCGGTCCGCTTACGAGCGTCACGCGCGCCCCCTCCGTCCGCGCGGCCTTGGCTAGCGCATAGCCCAATCGCCCAGATGACCGGTTCGATAGAAACCGCTTGGGGCACGCCCTCTGCATACCATATGTGCCGCAGTGCGCAAGCCGTTGACGATGCGCGGTAGAAGAGCGGTTGCCCAGAGAGCCGATTCGTGCATAAAGTATCCGCCCTTATGATCGTCGGCATCGGGATTGATGTGGCGCGGATCGGACAATTTGTGGATGCGTTAAACGATCCGGCCACGCGGTTTCTATCCACTCACTTCACGCCTGGGGAGCTTGCGTATGCGCGGGCACAGGCGCACGGGGATGCGGCAAGACACCTGGCAGCGCGGTATGCGGCGAAAGAGGCGGTGATCAAGGCAGGGGGGAGGGCGGAGGGTCTAGGGCCTAGGGATAGACAAGTAGATTTTAGGGAGATTGAAGTGATCAATACGGCCGCTGGGGCTCCTGGACTGGTATTTCACGGGGTTGTGGCGGATGCGATAGCTCGCATGGGGGTGCGGCGCTCGCATCTCTCTCTTTCGCACGAAGAGGACCTTGCCATTGCTATGGTGATTCTAGAGTCATGAAGAAAATTATGGTGGCCAATCGGGGGGAGCCGGTCATCCGGGCGGTGAAGACCTTTCGCCGGATGGCGATCGCCACGGCAGTGGTCTACGCCCCGGAGGATGCAGGTGCGGCCTGGCTATCGGAAGTGGATTACGCCTTCCCGTTATCCGCTTCTGCCCCCGGGACTCGTTCGTTATATCTGGATGGGGAACAGATCCTCGCTATTGCACGCGCAAACGGCTGCGATGCCATATGGCCGGCCTGGGGATTCCTTGCGGAAGACGCCGCGTTTGCCGAGTCGGTGATCAAAGCGGGGATCGGCTGGATAGGGCCGGCTCCGGCAGCTATGCGACGACTCGGTTCCAAGGCCGCCGCAACTGCGCTTGCAAAGGACGCCGGCGTTCCGACTATCCCAGAGGTAGTTGTTGCGCCCGATGAGCCTAAAATTGCGCAGGCCGCAAAGGCGATCGGTTATCCTCTTCTTCTGAAACCGGCGCTGGGCGGCGGTGGCCAGGGCCAGGTGGTCGTGCAGAGGCCGGAGGATCTTGCAGAGGCATATGCGCTGGCGAGCCGTATCAACTCCGCGCAATTTCAGAACGGGCCGATACTTTTCCAGCGGTATCTAGAAGCGGCTCGACACATCGAGGTGCAGGTGTTGTCCGACGCGCATGACACGCTCATTACCTTTCACGAGCGTGACTGCTCCATCCAACGGCGCAACCAAAAAATTATCGAGGAATCCCCGTCGCCGGCCCTAACACCTTCCCAGCGGGCCGCCTTGCAGGGGCATGCTCGGCGCCTGGCAACGGCAGCCGGATATACCAGTGCGGGAACGATCGAGTTTCTCTTCGCCGACGGAGAGTTTTTCTTTCTTGAGATAAATACGCGACTGCAGGTGGAACATCCGGTGACGGAGGAATCGACGCGCTGGATCGCCGAAGGCGGGCGATGGAGGCGAATCGACCTCCTGGAGGAGATGGTGCGTATAGCGCGCGGCGAGCGGCTGCGATTCACGCAAGAGACCGTGCGTTGCATAGGTCATGCTGTGGAGGCCAGGATATATGCGGAAGATCCGGCCCGCGATTTTCATCCGGCGCCGGGGACCATTTCGCACCTCCGCTTTCCGGTGGGCGACCGCTTTAGAGTGGAGACGGCATTGCGAGGTCCCGGAGGGACGGTGGAATCACTCTATGACCCGATGCTGGCGAAATTGATCACCTGGGGTTCAACTCGGGAGGCGGCGTTGGCCCAGTTGCGCCAGGGATTGCACCGCACGACGATCGGTGGTGTAACGACCAACCTGGCGTTTCTTGCCCGCGTGGTCGCCGAATCGGAATTTGCAGCCGGAACTTATTCCACTGCCTATGTGAGGCAGCATCCAGCCCTGTGCCAAATGCCGCGCGATAATGCTGGTCTGGCGATGACGGTGGCGGCGATTGCGCTCTACGAACGGGATCGTGTGCAGGCGTTGCAACGATTGATGTCGGGTCACGTCACCAATGTGGCCGCGGTGTTGTGGGCTGTTCCTCCCAACGGCGGGGAATATTGCTGCACCCTCTTCGGTCGCCGTGCAACACTACGGGTCGCCGAATGGTCGCCTGGGCGCTATCTGGTCGAGGCCCAGGGGGCAAGTCTGGGACTGCGCGGCGTCAGGACTGCCACCGATGAGGTCGTCCTGTTGCTCCCCGACGGCGCCACCTGTGCGGCGGGACTTACCTGGCAGGCCGACAGGGTGGATGTAGCGCTGCATGGTGCCACATATGCCGTAGAATGGAGCGCGGCCGGCACCGCGCGCGCGGTAGATCCTCACGCGGCGCCCGGGGGAGGGCGATTGGTGAAGATTTGTGTGGCGCCGGGTCAGATGGTACAGGCCGGCGACATCCTCTACATCACCGAGGCGATGAAAATGGAGGCCCGGATAGCGGCCGCGTTTGCCGGGACCGTTACGGCCTTGCATGCGGCGCCGGGCACTGCAGTGGAACCGGGACAGAGCATCCTTACTGTGGTCAGGGAAGAAATTGCGCAGACAGCGGGGACGGACGAAGAAAACGATTGGACGGCGGAGGATCTGTGCGCGCCTGTTCTGCGCGAGTCAGTTGGTTCATCGGATGTCGTAAAGCTCGGCGATGCAGTTGAGTGCATCAGGCGCTACTTTCAGGGATACGATTCTTCACGCGACGCGGTCTTGCTCGCGGCAGAGCAGGCCTCAGCAGCGGTTGCATCAGGTGTCGGTACGGCCGAACAACTAGCGGAATGCCTGGCGGACTGCGCTACCGCCTATCGCGTATTGACGACCCTTTTTTCGGAAGATCACGCTCATGCCACCATCTACTTTGTCGAACACGTGGGGGTCCGCGAACGACGTTTGCCCAAACAGACCGAGGACCTCCTGTGCGAGTTGGCACAGATCGCCGGTTTTCCCGATCTGAGAGATCGGCCGATGCTCCGTCATGCCGTGCTGCACTGGTTACAGGCGTCCCGCTATCATATGGAGGCCTATCAGGACGTTCTGCTGGTCCTTTTTTCCAGTTGGGTTAAAAAATCCAGATGCGACGGGCTACGCCTTCGTGCCGCCGTGCGTGCCCTTGTAGATGCGCGGATTATCCAGCGTGCGGGAGCGGCACGACAGCGATGGCGAGAGGTCCTTAGGGATTACGATTGGGAGGCCTATTACGCCGTGGAGATGCCGCCTGTAGCACGGGAATATTGGGATCTATACGAACAGTATCTGGCAGATCCGCTAAGCGGCATTGCCCCGCGAATGCTCGACAAGATGCGTGCCGCCGTTGCAGCGGTCCGTATGTTGTCCCCGCCCGATCCGGCCGGTCCCCGCCGGCCGCTGGGGCGCGGATCGTGGCCAGGCCTTTCTACGGAGGCTGCCACATGGCTTGCGAAATGGTTTGACGGCGATTCAATCCAGTCGTTACCGGTCAGCCGGGCAGCGGCCGAGGCAGGGGTGCGCCTGTTTGTCTCGACGATCCCCATCCGTTTAATCGCCGCAGCCATTCTCCCGCAGACAGCGGGCGCTGAGCAGGGTGCAGCCCCAGCGACGCTTCCGATCGTGGAGCGGGCTGCCATTGAGTCATATTGGATGTTACGGGCGTACAGGACATTGGGGCTAGAAGGGGAGCTAAACCATGTCTTTCTATTTCTGCCGGAGTCTTTTGCAGTGAGCGATCTTCCAGCCGGGACGACGAGGCAGGTTGCCCGCAGGGTGGCCGGATTCGCACGCCGCCTGCGGATCGCAGCGACCGAAGTGGTGGTGAGCATAGCAGGTGAGCGGCGCCTTGTGCAGATCTGGCATGCTCGGGAGGTGGGTGTAGTAAGCCGTCCGCCGATGGCGCTGGCGGAGTTCGACCCGTGGCGGCGGCTCGCAGGTCTATATGATGCGGTATGACGGAGCACATCAGATCAAGCTGTCCAAAGGCAACGGCTCGCTACCCGATTGGAGCCGGTGGGTATCGGAATAGATTCCCACGGGCGACGCGAGCCCCTGTAGAAGATATTAACCAGGCGGAGCCCATTGGCCTCAATGTTTATCGTGGCCGGATCAACGGCGCCGATCTCCTTTGCTATGCCGGGGATTTTCGACACCGTGGCGGGGCCCTTGGCGAACGGGAGGGGAAGAAGCTGGCTGCCAGTGTGGTGCTGGCCTATGTGATGCAAGTGCCTATTATCGGAATTCACGATGGCGCCGGAGCGAACATCAAAGGTTCGGTTGCCTCGCTCGGCTGGGCGGGGGCCTACTTTGGCGCTATTGCCGCGACCGGAGGCCACTCCTCGCCGGAACGATTCAAGTGGTGGCTATCGAACCATCACGAACGGGAGTATTTTTATAAGGTGTTGAAGCATTTTGGAGCTGACATTGCGAATTCAGCGGCNNNNCATTGCGAATTCAGCGGCCGAACCCATCTCCATTAAGCCGGTCATCCATTTGCATCTCCACCTCGGCGCTGCTGTCGGGATGCTCGTCTACGGCCCCTCGATCTCGAGCCTTGCCATCATGGTGGATCACCCGGAGGCCTACCGCTTACTAACAGGTGCGGCGACTGTAGAGCGAGTAACAGGCGAGAAAGGGACGAACTACACGTTGGGAGGAGCCGGCGTGCATCACCGGCTCTCCGGCGAGATCGAATTGGTCTTTCCCGCCGAGGAGGCCGCGATTCATGGCGCGCGCGAGCTCGTGACCGTCGTGCGTGCGCGCGAGGCCATCCCCGCTACCGGCGGGATAATGCGGCGGGTTGAACTACCGCAACCAGAGGTGCCGGTGAGCGCCGGCATAATTCTCGGACGCGAGGCGATCGAGGCCAATGTCGATCAGGGGATCTTTTGGGAGACGCGGGATGCGCTGAAACATGCGGGCGGTCTGCTGACCGGCTATGCGCAGCTGGCCGGACAGCCGGCGGTGCTTGCGGTGACGGCGACCGATTATGGGATTCATCACGGGCGGGCGTTCAAGAAGATGCAGTTGGCGGCGGCGGCGGCGCAAGACTTAGGCCTGCCGTTAATCGTGGCGGTGGGCGCAAATTGGGACCGGCTCTATCCCACTGCCCGCGTCGAGACGATCTATCAGCAGCACGAGATGCGTAAGGCTATACGCGAGGCGCTGATTCCGAAGATCGGGATCGCACTTGGGCCGAGGTCGATGGAGCAAAATATCCACGAGATTATGGACCTCGTCTGGTACGTGGAGCGGGGCAACGAGACCGTCTACGAACGGCAAAGGGCGAGCCTGCTCACGCACGGCGTGACGGACCGCTTTGCCACCGCGATGGACTGGTGCGCGGACATTTTGCGCTATCTGCGCAGGCCATGGGAGGGGGCCAGGCAATTGCCCACCGATGATCCTGCCGATCGCCTAGTGCCGGAATTGGCGGGGCTCCTCCCCGCGAATCTTAACCGGCCCTACAATATGCGCGATCTGATCGCGCTGATCTTCGATGCCGGGAGCTTTCGTGAATTTTCCCCAGCCGATCAACAGCCGTTGCACGTCGGTCTCGCAACACTCTGTGGTCGTGTGGTCGGTGTGATAGCCGATGCCCCTAACG
>JACPFG010000050.1:11290-21200 GCA_016183125.1 Deltaproteobacteria bacterium | reverse complement strand
CCGCCTTTATTAAAAACTATATTGGAGAGGAATGAGGTGTTTTGGATTTGTACGTTGCCGGCATTGTAGACACCGCCGCCATAAGACGCGGCATTTGTGTAAATGCTTGTTGACTCAAGCGAGGTCGTACTGGCGGCATCCACGGCTATAGCCCCGCCGGTTCCACCGTCAAGAGGTGAGACGTTGATTGAAAAACTGCTTCGCTGAATAGTAACACTCCCTTTGGCATGGATACCGGCGCCGGAGGTCGCTTTGTTCTGGTCAAACGTGTTGAGAAAAACAGTTAATGTCCCCTCCGACGCAATGCCACCCCCCTCCTTTGCCGCCGTATTTTTTTTGAAAACGCTGTCGTTTACGGTCAATGTCCCGCTGTTATAAATACCTCCGCCACCCCTGAGAACTTCCGTACCGGTCGCCGCGTTGTTGCTAAATGTAGATTCGGACACATCGGCCTGTCCGCTTAAGTGATAGATTGCCCCACCCTTTTCGGCGGTATTGTCCGCCAGTTGGCACTGGAAGAGATTCAACATCGCCTTGCTGTAAATAGCCCCCCCGACCTTTGCGCTATTAGATGCCACGCGGACCTCATTTAAGAAGAGGAACTGATCGGTTGCGTCAGTTCGGATCGCCCCTCCTGGCTCGCTGCCGGCCTTGCCGTTGGCAATCGTAAGTTGGTTTAATTGTAGCACCACGCCGGGGCCGTGGACGTCAAACGCTCGTTCGAGCCCGCCCACATCGATGGTCGTCTTGTCCAGTCCCGCCCCTTGGATCGATACTGAGCCGATCACGTCGAGGTCGCCTACCAGTGCTTCGCCGTCTGCCCCGGCAATCGTCAATTTGTATGTCCCGGCTCCAAGGACTATCGTGTCATTGGTGTTATTTCCCCCGCGGCATTCACCCGAGACAGATCCGGATTTGGTATTTTTATTGGCGGCGATGACCGCTTCCCGCAGGGTGCATAGGCCGTCGTCGTTTTTAATGATATCGTTTTGCGAGTTTACCGGGATCGTTGTGGCATTAGCCGTCGATGTAATGACGCTGGCGAGACAGAGGAATGCGAATAGACAGAGGAACTGTTTCATCTGGGTATATGATGTCACAGATGGACAATTTGTGCAATTTATATGCCACGCAAGGAATGGTTGTTTACAAAAACAATATATGATTTAGGGCGGTTACATCTTCGCTAGGCGAGCTTTTCTTCCCTAAATGAGAGCGGCTCTCGAAATGAGAGTTTACTGACGCGGCAGGATGAGCGAGCAACCGCCACCGGAAACGTTGCCGGCGGTTGGCTCATCTCCCTGATCGCCCTGGTCATCGGTTGTTGACGACCCGGTGCCGGCCGTAGATTCCGTGCCGTCCCCGCTGCCAGAGCTACCGCTCCCCTCCGTGCCCCCACCACCATTTGTATTCCCACCACTAGTGGAAGAGGGCTCTTGTGGAGGGGGAGATGATTCAGCGGCACAGATGTTGCTGCAGCCATCGCCACTCGTCGTATTCCCATCATCGCAGGCCTCGATGCCGGTTTGCACCAACCCATCCCCACACTTGGCGTTCTTGCATTGGCTTGTGCAGGCCCCCGAGTCGGCATTGCCCGCTCCCGCATCGCATTCCTCCACGCTCGCTTGTAGGAAGCCATCGCCGCACGACCCGAATTCGATCGAACCGATATCACAGGGACCGTAGCGAGACTTCCCTAATTGATCGGTGACATAATCCCCCGCACAGGCATCGGTGTTGCCTCCGTCAATTGCCGGACTGGCGGATTTCAACGGATAGTAGCCATGCCCGGCGGTTCCGTCATCGGCAAAGGTGTCCAGGGCGGGCGATCCATTTTTGTCCGTTGCGCCGCTTTGCAATTCGCAATTCGTAAGATCCCCGAACACATTGTTACCAAGCGAGGAAAGTTGCGCACCGCCGAAACTATCGCAGTCGGGCGCAACGGCGCTGGTGTTATCGGCCAGGATCGTATTCTGGAATGTGACGGCGGCGCCATTCGCGTAGATCCCACCGCCCCCATCCGTTATGCTGGACGCCGTATTCCCGCCGATTGTGCTGTTCCGAATCGTGACCGTTCCGCCGGATTGATATATGCCGCCACCGCGGTCCCCGGTATTCTTTGCGACAGTACTGTTCCCCACGGTCACGGTTGTCCCCCCACCGTAAAGACCACCGCCGTCGTACGGCGCCGTTGCGCTATTATCTCGGATGGTACTGTTCTTCATCGTCAATGTCCCGCTAACCTCCGCCAAGATGCCCCCCCCGTAAAGGGTTGAGGTGTTCTGGGAGATAGTGCTTCCGTTAAGGGTCATGGTGCTGGCCGCACTATAAATTGCCCCCCCGCGCTTGGCACTGTTTCCCGAAATGATGCTGTTGGTGATCGTCAGGGTGGACGAGTTGCCGCGGAGTCCACCGCCGTTCTCCGAAGTCGTATTATGAGAAATCGTGCTGTTAGAGATGGTGAGGATGCCAGAGTTTGTGTCGATGGCCCCACCACCCTGACCCCCAGAGGTATTATTCGAGATGGTGCACTTTTCTATTGCCAATGTCCCGCCATTGTTGATGGCTCCACCGCTATTATCGCCAGGGTTTCCCCCCTTCAAGATGACATCCTCGATCGCGAGTGGGCCACCCTGGACCTTCAGCAGACGAAAGGAAGGTGTCCCGCCTGCCGTGCTCCGCTCAATAATCGGAGCGCGCCCCGTCAGCTTCACGTCCGATGTTATAACCGGCAAACCGTTCACGCCGTTATCCGCTTTCGTCAAGGTATAGACCGTGCCGGTGCCTAACCTGATCGTATCGGCCCCGGAGCCCGCTGTACATGCATCCACGATCTCGTCGGTGTTGGCCGCCGTGATCGCCTCGCCCAGCGTGCAATTGCCGTTGGCAACCGCCGGGACCTCCTGCGCCGTGGAGTTAACGACGATATCCGCGCCATAAACGGACCTGGTCGTTGCTGCCAGCGCGATGACAACGTGCGCGCCATAAGAAACCTCCTTTAAGATACCGATACAACTTACCTGAATAATGTATCGACCGCACGCGGAAAAAGTTGCGGGAAAAGTTGCGCAAAATTTTTTGGCAGGAAAACCATTGGAAATCAATTAGTTATCCGGAAGGTCCGTCGGACATTTGATGTGGTGATGGCGGCAATCTCCGCTGGCATGCGGTCAGTGAGTTGAATGAGCTGCGCGACGGTGTGCGTTAAGTAACTCGGTTCATTCCTCTTTCCCCGGAATGGAACGGGGGCAAGATAGGGGGCGTCGGTCTCCAGGACGAGGTGCTCGAGCGGGACGGCCCGCACAACGTCCCGCAAGGCCTGGGCATTTTTGAACGTAACAACGCCGCCGATCCCGAGCAGAAAACCACGCGCGATCATCTCACGGGCGAATGCAACCGAACCTCCGAAACAGTGGTGAATGCCGCGGGGTTTCTGGATCTCCCCCGGCCCCTCCTTCGTAAGGAGCGGAGTATGGCTGAGGATGCGCAGGAGATCTTGCTCCGCATCGCGCTGGTGAATGACGATCGGGAGTGCAAGCCGCGCCGCGAGGTCACATAGGGCTTGGAATGTTTCCAGTTGTTTTTGCCGAACCCGCGTGTCTTTGTGATAATGATAATCGAGACCGATCTCGCCGATCGCCACGACCTTCGGATGGCGGGCCAGACGCTTAAGGCAGGCAAGCGCGTCCTCGGAAAATTGATCGGCGTCGTGCGGGTGGATGCCGACAGCGGCGTAGATATTGGGATTCTGCTCGGCTAAGGCTATAGCCTTGGCGTTCCCTTCCAGCCCTTGACCGGCGCCTATCGTAACCATAGCGGTGACGCCGGCGGCTCGGGCGCGTGCAATCACTGCATCGCGATCGGCATCAAATTCAGGCCATGTGAGATGGCAATGAGAGTCGATCATCTGTGGGTCCCCGCTTTGCCCCCCAAAAAAAACAAGCCACCGGAGGTGGCTTGTTTTTTTCCCTCAAATACCGCGCAACTTACTGGACCCAATCCTTTAACTGCTTGCCGGGTTTAAATTTCGGCACGTTGGCGGCCTTGATGTTAATCTCGGCACCCGTTTGTGGATTGCGGCCCTTGCGTGCCCGCCGCTTCGAGACGTAGAACGTCCCGAAACCGGTGAGCGTAATCTTGTCCTTCCTGCGCAGGCATTTGCCCAGATTGTGAATGGTGGCGTTGAGCGTCCGCTCGGCGGTGGCCTTCGCCATCTTGCAATCCTTAGCAATGAAGTTGACTAGTTCGGCTTTGGTCATTTGAGTTCACCTCCTTTCATCCGAAGTCTTGCGCTAACGGTATAGTGTCCGCAAACGCTTGTCAATGGCGGAATTGCTCGAAACATCATTTTTTGGTCCCTTTCCGATTGACCACCTACGTGACTTGGGGCATATTCCAAAGTTCGATGACGAGGTGATGAATGGCCGGTTCGGCGGAAGTCCTTCCGATAAACATAGAAGACGAAATGCGCAGCTCGTACCTAGATTACGCGATGAGCGTAATCATCGGGCGGGCAATACCCGACGTGCGCGACGGGCTTAAGCCGGCGCACCGGCGGATTCTTTATGCGATGTATCGGGAGGGGCTGCTTGCCAACAAGCGATTTTCCAAGTGCGCCGGGGTGGTCGGCGAGGTCCTCAAGAAATACCATCCCCATGGAGATGCGGCGGTATACGACACCTTGGTCCGGATGGCCCAAGAGTGGAACATGCGGTATCCCTTAATAGAGGGGCAAGGGAATTTCGGCTCCGTGGATGGCGATAGTGCCGCAGCATACCGCTACACCGAGTGCCGTCTGACGAAACTCGCCGAGGAGTTGCTGGCCGATCTGGACAAGGAAACGGTCGATTTTATACCCAATTTCGATAACTCTACCACCGAACCTGTTGTCCTCCCAACGAAAGTGCCAAACTTGATCCTGAATGGTTCTGACGGGATCGCAGTGGGGATGGCGACCAAGATCCCGCCGCACAACCTACGAGAGATAGCCGACGCGATCATCGCGCTGGTGAAAAAACCGGAACTGACCGTCAAGGAATTGATGAAATTTATCCCAGCGCCCGATTTCCCGACAGGCGCCTTCATACACGGCCGCAAGGGGATAGAGGAGGCCTACAGTACGGGCAAGGGGATCATCCAGATGCGAGCGAAGGCCTTGGTAGAGCCGATTGCCAGGGGCGATAGGGAGCAGATCGTCGTCACCGAAATCCCATTTCAGGTCAACAAGGCCCGCCTTATCGAACGGATCGCCGAGCTGATCCAGGAGGGGAAGATCGAAGGGGCGGCCGATCTGCGCGATGAGTCTGATCGCGACGGGATGAGGATCGTGGTGGAGCTCAAGCGAGGCACGATAGCCGGCGTGGTGCTTAATCAGCTCTACAAGCACACTGCTATGCAGTCGACCTTTGGCGTGATCATGCTGGCGATCGTCAACCAGCAGCCGAAGGTTCTAACCTTGCGTGAAATCCTGCAAAACTTTATCGACCATCGCAGGGAGGTAGTCACTCGGCGGACCCGCTACGAACTGGCACAGGCGGAGGCGCGTGCGCATATCCTGGCTGGTCTTAAGATCGCCATCGAGCACATCGACGACGTAATAGCCCTGATCAAGAAGGCGAAGGCGCCGGAGGAGGCCAAGGCGGGCTTGATGAAGAAATACGAGCTCTCTGCGATACAGGCACAGGCGGTCCTCGATATGCGGCTGCAACGATTGACCGGCCTGGAGCGGGAGAAGATCGTAACGGAATATGCCGAGATGCAGAAACTGATCAAGCAGTTCAAAACGATCCTGGCCGACGAGAAGCTGGTTTATAATATCATCGTCGAGGAGACGACCGCGCTCAGGCAGCAGTTCGGGGACGAGCGTCGGACACAGATTCAGGAGGCAACCGGCGAGCTGTCAGTGGAAGATCTGATTCAGGAAGAGGACATGGTGGTCACCGTCTCGCACCGAGGTTATATAAAACGTAATCCGATAAGTATCTACCGGGCGCAGCGGCGCGGCGGGCATGGCAAGATCGGGATGTCGACTGGGGAGGAAGATTTCGTCGAGAACCTGTTCGTGGCCTCCACCCACAGTTATGTCTTGGTCTTCAAATCTGATCAATATGCCGTCGGATGACCGGGTTGCGGCGATTCTGCCGGTGCGTGAGTTCTCGGAGGGCCAGTATATAGTGATGGCGACAAAGAACGGTATCGTCAAGAAAACCTCTTTGACCGAATATAGTAGGCCAAGGGCGGGTGGAATCATCGCGCTCACCATTGAAGAAGGGGACGAGTTGGTCTCCGTGCGCTGCACCAATGGGGAACAACATATCTTGCTCTCGTCGAAGGAAGGTCAGGCGATCAGGTTTGAAGAGTCCGAAGTCAGGTCGATGGGTCGCACGGCTACCGGCGTCTACGGGATCAGGTTAGAAAAAGGCGACACGTTGGTGAGCATGGAGGTATTGACTAATGCCAAGGCCACTATTTTGACGGTAACAGCCAACGGATACGGGAAACGGACGGAGCCGGGTGAATATAGGGTGCAGGGCCGCGGGGGTTCCGGCATCATCACGATCAAGACTAGCGAGCGAAATGGAGCGGTGGTGGCGGTGTTACAGGTCACTGAGGGCGACGATGTGATGCTTGTCACCGATGGCGGGACCATCATCCGCACGCAGGTGAAGGATATCTCCACTCAAGGGCGCAACACGCAGGGCGTGCGCCTAATCCAGCTGGATGAAGGCGAGCGCGTGGCGTCGGTGGCTAAATTAGCGGAGCGGGATGTCGATGAGGTGCAGTGAACGCCGCCTCTGCAGCGCGCAGGCCTTCCGGATCGTTTGCCTCGCCATGGCGTTACTGGGCGCGGCGTGTGCGGCTAGGCGGATCGATCGCGCCGTGGCAAAGGCGGATGCGTTGCGCGGCACACAGCAGTACGAAGCTGCGCTTAAGGCCTATGAACGTATCGTCCTGGAATATCCGACACATCCAAAGATAGCAGAGGTACTACTGCGCATAGGCGATCTGCACCACTATACGTTTGCCGATCCGGAACGGGCCGCAGTAGCCTACCAACGTATCGTCACCGAATGGGCCTGGCAGCCGGCAACTTCGGCGGCATACCGGCGACTTGCAGAGTTGGCAACCGGCAGCGACGATCACCATGCGGCCATTAACTATTATGAACAGCTGTTGAAATATTTCCCCGCGCATGTCGAGAGGGATGTGGTTCGCCATCTGATCGGGGTCTCTTATTTTAAACAGGGGCAGTACGCGCAGGCGCGGATCGAATTGCGAGGGCTGCTCGAACGGGACGACGTTCGACCGGAGGTTCGGGCCAAGGCGAACTATGACCTTGCAGAGACTTACGTAGCGGAACATCGGTCCGAAGCGGCTATTCCATATTATGAGAGGTTTGTAGCGGATTATCCGGAGGGAGAGTTGACCAAGCAGGCGCAATTGCAATTGCTACAGTGTTATGCGGAGGCCGGTGAAATGGCAAAGGCAATGGCGCTTGAACAGACACTGCGGCGCCAGTTTCCCCGCGACCCTGTCGTGCAGAACAGGCTGCAACAGGTTCAGAAACTTCGCGCAACGGTTGGCCGACCTGGAAAACTTCCGTGGGCGCACTAATAGTTTTTCCAATAAGGCGAGCGATTTGGACCAGTCGGTTATGCGGAGTAGTTATACTTTTAACGACGATTGTTGTCTGCCTTGGGAAGCCAGTTGCAGCCGGAGAGGTGCGCCTAACGCTCCTGCCCTCCGGTCGTCCGCCGATTACGATCGTTGCTGAAGTGGCAGCTACAGATGCAGAGCGAGCCAGGGGGCTTATGCACCGGAGGCATTTGCCATCCGGCCGCGGTATGTGGTTTGTATTTCCGACCGATGTTAAGCACCCGTTCTGGATGAAAGATACACACGTACCGCTGGATTTGATATTTGTCGGGGCTGACCGGCGGGTTGTCGACCTGATACGCAATGCCGTGCCGCTGTCGGAACGATCTTTACAACCGCGCGTACCGTATCGCTACGTCCTGGAAGTGCCCGCAGGGACCACTGTAGCAGCCGGCATCGGCGTTGGGACCGGAATAACCGTAGCAACTACGGTTGCGGGGCCGGGGATGGCGCCTCCGGCGACCCAGGTGCCGGCGTCGGACCGGCAGGACTGGGCGCATTAGGCGGCGCCGTCCCTTCCGGTTTTTCGCCCGCAGGCGGCGTCTGCGGCTTTGGGGCCTCTTCGGTCCCCTTCGCGTATTCGATCTTGGCCTTCTGTTTCAGGTCGACCAAGAATTTGGTGCGCAGATCCCCCTGGAGCTTGAAAAATATAGACTGCTTGGCATCGTCAAACGACTGGGCCTCGACCCCCTTGGTGAGTGCCATTAGGTGATAACCCTCTTGCGTCTTGATCGGGCCGGCCACCTCGCCTACCTTCATCGAGAAGGCCTTTTCCAAGAGTGGACCGTAACCACGCCGCTCCAACCGCGGTTCCTGTTTCCAGACCTTCCCAAGCAGCCCTCCTGCGTTCTTCGAGCCGGGATCCTCTGAGTATTCCTTGGCGAGTTTCGCGAATTCTTCCCCCTTGTCGAGACGTTCCTTTAGCTGGTTGGCCAGTTGAAGTGCCTGAGGCTCGGAGCGGGTTGCGCCATCCTTGGCACCCTTCTTTTCAGCGTCCGTTCCGGCTCCCTTGAAGCGGATCAAGAGATGGCTCATCTCCACTTTTTCGAATTCATCCTTGTGCTCGTTGTAATGTTTCTGCGCTGCTTTCTCTAGTTCGTCGTCCAGCACTGCCTGGGCGATGATAACGCGGCTATATAGATCGGCCTTTGCGCGCACCTTAGGATCTTTATCAAGGCCCCTTCGGGCGCTCTCTTGATAGAGCAGTTCCTGCTCCAGAAGGTTATCTACGATCTGCTTCTGGCCGAAAGGCGTGCCGGCCTGGCTCTTTAGGCGCGGGTTGATCGTCCCTAGAAAATCGATGTCCCCTTCGGTAATGGCCTTGCCGTTAACGGTGACCAATGCCTTCCCCGATCCCCCGCCGAAACCGAGCCCGCCACCGCCGCAGGCGGTGCAACCTACCATGCATCCGATGCCGATAATAAGCCGCCATCTGCTCATGACTCGCTCCTTGGTTGGCCTCTCTACAAAGTAGAGGCCCGCCTATCATAAACGGCACTGCCCTGTCAAAACAAACCGTGTGTTTATGCGATGATAAACGTTGGAAATTCGCCTGCAGCGACCTCCCAGCGGACCTCTGCCGTTACTACATGGGCAAGCGGCGGTCCATGACGGCACCATTCCAGGAAGGGTTCGAGCGTCTCCTTCGGGCCCTCGGCAACGATCTCCACCGATCCGTCGGGACAGTTGCGCACCGATCCCGTCAGACCGACGGCGCGGGCCATCTCAGCGGTATGAGCGCGGAAAAATACGCCTTGGACACGACCGCGGACGATTATATGCGCGCGTTGTAAGCCGGCCATTGCGCAGGGATCGTAGACCTTTCCGTAGAAACCTGCTAGACAAATCCCTTATGCGTATCCTTGCTCTTGATGTCGGGGACCGCCGGATCGGAGCCGCCGTCACCGACCCATTGGGGTGGACGGCCCAAACGCTGGGTATGATAGAACGGCGGTTGATCGAACAAGATCTGGAGGAGGTGTGCGGTTTCGTTCGCGACTACAGCATTCAGCGGATAGTCGTAGGCCTCCCGTTGCGTGGGATCGAGGGAGAGGTGGGGACACAGGCCCGGAAGGTGCTCGCCTTTTGCGAGCAGTTGCGGGCACATTGCCTGGGGCGCGGTGTTCCAGTGGAGGTGGAGACGTGGGATGAGAGCATGACGACCAAAGATGCGGAGGCCTTGCTGCGCGCAACCGGCGCCCGCGCGCGGCGGCGGCGTAAATCGATAGACACAATGGCAGCGGCCGTGCTGCTA
>JACPFG010000050.1:2981-11262 GCA_016183125.1 Deltaproteobacteria bacterium | reverse complement strand
GCTCAAAAGGAGCCTCGCTGATGGCGCGTAGGCTGCTGATCGGTTTTATGCTGGCCGCGGCGGCCGTGAGCGCTGCAATCGGTTGGGGTTATCGTGAGTTCCACCTGGCGGTGTCTCATCCCCCTGTTACAGTGGTGATCGAGCCCGGCACGACGGTAGCGCAGATGGCCGAGGTGCTCGGCCGAGCAGGGGTGATCCGTCGACCATGGCTATTTCGCGCGCTTGCGCGCTGGCACGGGAGCGAGCGGGCACTAAAGGCAGGGGAATATTTATTTCACGACGGGCTCTCTGCCTGGGCCGTCTATCAGATGGTGAGACAGGGAAAGGTTCGCCTCTTTCGGATCACATTGATAGAGGGTTGGACGATGCGCGAGATGGCGGCCTACCTGGAGCGCCAGCCGTTTGCGTGGCCGGGATTTGCCGCCGATTTTTTAGCCGCTTGTCGCAGCTCGGAGTTGCTGTCGCTTGTCGGACTCGGCGGTAAAGATAACGGTCCGAACGCAACACTTGAAGGATACCTTTTTCCCGACACCTACGACATACCGCGCCCGAAGAGGGTCGATGAGGTGGCGCGTCGACTAGTTCAGGAGTTCCAGCGCCGGTTTGGGACCTCGATGAGAGAGCGTGCCAGCGCGCTCGGCCTCAGCATGCATCAGGCCGTCACGCTAGCGGCTATAATCGAGAAAGAGACCGGGGCAGCAGCGGAGCGGGCGCTGGTCAGTTCGGTCTTTCATAATCGAGAGGACGCAGACGGCAGGGCCGATCTCTCCGATCCCCATCCGTACAATACCTACATCCATCCTGGCCTTCCGCCGGGGCCGATCGCCAATCCTGGGCTGGCCTCGCTGGAGGCAGCGCTTAATGCGGCGCAAACCGACTACCTCTACTTTGTCTCCAAAAACGACGGAACCCACGCCTTCGCCGCGACGTATGCGGAGCATGCGCGGAACGTAACGCAATACCAGCGCCACCGGTAAGAAATGGGGACAGGCCCCCTTATTGCCCTTTGATGCTAATTCAGCCCACTATTTTATCTTGAATATGATATAATACTACTATATTATGTTGTTATATGTATAGAAATGCACTGGAATTTATCAAAAAATGGTATCGGAAAGAGAATAGAAAGCCGCTTATCATTCGCGGGGCTCGTCAGGTGGGAAAGTCTTATCTTGTCAGGGAGTTTGCCCGACGGGAATCGCTTTCTCTCGTGGAGGTCAACTTTGAAAAAAATCCCGAGGTAGCGGACCTTTTCGGCAAACAATCCATCAAGAGGACCTGCGAGTTTCTTGAGATTCAGTACAAGGTCCGCATTGAACCGCAGAAAACCCTTCTTTTTTTGGACGAAATTCAGGCAGCCCCCCAGGTGATTCCTGTTTTGAGGTATTTTTACGAAGAAAGACCCGAACTTTGCCTTGTCACCGCCGGTTCGCTTCTGGAGTTTGTCCTGAAAGACCATTCCTTTTCCATGCCGGTCGGGCGTCTGGAATACATGCATCTCGGGCCGATGACCTTTGAAGAGTTTTTGGAGGCGAATGGGGAGGCGGGCGCAAAGAAATTTATCGGGGAGTTTCACCTGAAAGACCCGATGCCTCTGCCGCTTCATCAGCGACTCATGGATCAAATACGGATTTACTGTGTGACGGGCGGGATGCCGGAGGCGGTCAAGGCCTTTCTTCACAGTTCCTGGGAGGGGTGCGAAGCGGCCAAGAGCAATATACTGTCCACCTATGCGGATGATTTTTCAAAATACCGGCACCGTATTCCTGATGTGAGGCTGAGGAAGGTTTTTCAAAAGATACCTCGCTTAGTCGGAGAAAAACTCAAGTACGTTAATATCGACCCTCTGGAACGCGCCAAGGACTTGAACCTCGCGCTGGATCTCCTTTGCATGGCCCGTGTGGGATACCGGATTTATCATAGCGCCGCCAATGGAGTCCCTCTCGGAGCCGAGATCAACGAAAAATTTTTCAAACTTCTTTTCCTGGATATAGGCCTCGCATGTTCCGTCTGCGGTTTGAACCTCCTGGACTTCGAAAGAGCAGAAGATGTCAATCTGGTCAATCAGGGCAGGATGGCGGAGCAACTGGTTGGCCAACATCTCCTCTATGATCTGCCTCTTTACCAGGCCCCGGAACTTTACTACTGGGCTCGCGCGAAAAACACCGCCGCTGCAGCAATCGATTATATGATATCCAAGGGGCCGCAAGTGATCCCTGTTGAAGTCAAGTCCGGCAAGAGCGGTTCGCTTAAGTCTTTGCACCTTTTTCTCAAGGAAAAGAGGCTCTCCCTGGGAATCCGTTTTAATTCGGAACCCCCGACGGTTTTAAAGGCAAAAGATTTCACGCTTATTTCACTGCCGTTTTATTTCGTGGGGCAATGGCGGCGTCTTTATGAAGAACATCTTGATGGCTCTTCTCCAAAGTGAGTGGGTAAAAGTGGGGGGGTTAGAGTTCCCCCTCTTAGAATAAGAGGGGGTTAGGGAGAGTTACCCATTGCGATTGTTCTCACAACCCAGGGGATTTGGCGAGGTTGCCTGCATTGTCCATGATTACGGCGCGGCTCTGCAGGCGATTGGCCAGTTCCATCCCTGCCGTTGGTCCCAGCACATAAACGGCGTTGGCAATGGCAAGCGATGTGGCCGCGTCACGCGAGAGGATGGTGACCCCGCGGCAGGGCGGTGTGAGCGGCTGCTTAGTGCGAAAATCGAGTGTTGGGGCTCGGCGGCCCGCGCCGACAGTAGCGGCCGCCAGGTTGGAAAAGGTAAGCGTAATGCCCCGTGCCGCATATCGGCCAGCTACATCTGCAATGGTGAGCCGCCATGGGCCGACCACATCGCGCCCCTGGCTGCGTGCCGCCCCGCCCACCTGCACTAGGATGTTATCGATATTGGCGTTCCAGAGATGCATCAGCAGGAGATCTGTCAGATAGCCGTCTATCAGGTGTTCCAGGCGTAGAGGGGCGGCCTTGGCCACGCGAACGGTGTTGGCACCCTTGTCGAGCTTGATGTCATTTGCCGTGGTGCCTGCCGTTTCAACGATGTCGAATGCCCCCTTCGTCACATAATGCATCTTTTTCGCAAGTGCTAGCAGCTGCACCATCTCCTTGCTCACTTGCACCGCTTGGCCTCCAGTTTGTGCGTTGACACGGCTTAGATCGCTCTCCGGCCTGGATGAATCGAATAGGAGCGCGACGCGACGGAGATCGGCGAACGCTGCATCGAAGACCTGTTGTACCTGTGGTTCGAACTTGTGCAGCGCAACTATCGTGGAGGAGGCCTCGATGTTGCCGGCAAGGGTCTCCTTGTGTGCGAAGGCGCGCAGCTGGTCTGTGTCGAACCGGTCGCCCTTGCGGGGCGCGGCATCAAGCGCGCTGCCGAGCGATCCCAGCGCCAGCCCTACGCACAATGCCCTGATTGGCAATTTCCAAGACATGTTTGAGGTAGTGGCCCGTATATGATCCCTCCACTCGCGTCAAGTCCTCCGGTGTCCCGGCTGCCACCACGGTGCCTCCGCGATCGCCCCCCTCGGGGCCGAGATCGATCACGTAATCGGCTGATTTGATGACATCCATGTTATGCTCTATCACGACCACCGTGTTGCCTGCGTCGGCGAGTCGATTCAACACCGTCAAGAGCTGTTCTATATCGGCGAAGTGGAGCCCGGTGGTCGGTTCGTCCAGGATGTATAGTGTTCGCCCGGTCGGCCGCTTGGCCAGTTCGCGGGCCAGCTTGATCCGCTGCGCCTCGCCGCCGGAAAGTGTGGTGGCCGATTGTCCCAGCTCGATATAATTTAGGCCCACGTCTCGCAGCGTCTGTAGTTTCGTCCGTATGGCCGGGATCTGCTCGAAGAAATGACCGGCCTGCTCCACGGTCATAGCCAGGACATCTGAGATGTTGCTCCCCTTATAGGCGACCTCCAGTGTCTCGCGGGTGAAGCGCTTGCCTCGGCAGACCTCGCACTCCACATATACGTCTGGGAGGAACTGCATCTCGATTCGGATGATCCCATCCCCCTCGCATGCCTCGCACCGGCCGCCCTTTACGTTGAACGAAAATCGTCCCGATTTGTACCCGCGCGCCTGCGCCACCGGCAGCTGCGCGAAGAGGTCGCGGATGTGTGTAAACACCCCAGTGTATGTGGCCGGATTCGACCGCGGTGTGCGTCCGATCGGCGATTGGTCGATGTTAATCACCTTGTCGAAATGTTCCGCCCCCTCGATGCCGTCGCAGGTGCCGGCCGTGATTTTCGAACGATAGAGCCGCTGGCAGAGGGCCGGGTAGAGCGTCTCGTTGACGAGTGTGCTCTTACCGGAGCCGGAGACACCGGTGATGCATGTGAAACACCCGACCGGAAATGCCACATCGATCGCCTTAAGATTGTGTTGGCGCGCCTTCAAGATCGTAATACACCGGTTGTCTCGCTGCCGGCGAGCCGTTGGAAGCGCAATCCGCCGCTTGCCGGCAAGATATTGCCCTGTAACTGAACTGGGATGCCGCATGATCTCCGTAGGCGTGCCGGTTGCGACGATGTGGCCGCCGTGGATACCGGCGCCGGGGCCCATGTCGATCACATGGTCGGCGGCCAGGATCGTGTCACGATCGTGCTCGACGATGAGGACCGTATTGCCAAGGTCACGCAGGCTGGTAAGCGTTTCGAGCAGCCGGTGATTGTCCCGTTGATGAAGCCCTATGCTGGGTTCGTCCAGGACATATAGGACTCCGGTCAGCGCGGAGCCGATCTGGGTGGCGAGCCGAATCCGTTGCCCCTCTCCGCCGGAGAGCGTGGCCGCCGAGCGGTCTAGCGTTAGGTAACCTAATCCTACGTTGTGCAAAAAGGTGAGGCGGTCGCCGATCTCTTTGAGTATCCTGCCGGCGATCTGTTCCTCACGTTTCGTTAGCGCCCAGCCGCGTGCGGTCTGCAGGCTAGTCTCTACTGAAAGCGCAGTGAGCGCCGATATTGTCAGGTCATGCACCTTCACATGGAGGCTCTCCTTGCGCAGCCGGGCCCCATTGCAGGTCGGACAGGGACGGACGTTCATCACTCGTTCGATCTCTTCCCGAATCCAGTCGGAACCGGTCTCGTTATATCGTTGTTCCAGAAGGGGGATAACTCCCCGGAATGGATTGACATACGTCTCGCGTCGCCCGTGGCGATCTATCGTGAACCGGATCTCGTCGGCACCGGACCCGTACAAGATGACGTGGCGGATCGTCTCAGGCAGCTTCTTCCAAGGTGTATAGATATCGAAGCCGTAGTGGCGCGCCAGATTTTCGAATACCTGCAGATAATAGGTAGAGGTGGTGGAGTGCCATGGGGCTATCGCCCCCTCGCGCAGACTCAAGAGGTAGTTCGGAACGATCAGATCGGGATCGAAGTAGAGCTTGGTTCCTAGCCCGCCGCAGCCGGTGCAGGCGCCAAGCGGGTTGTTAAACGAAAACATCTGCGGCGTGATCTCAGGATAGCTGATGCCGCACTCGATGCAAGCGGCCTTTTCGCTCAAGAGGAATGTCTCGCCTCCCGTCTCTACCTTGGCGATCCCATGGCCGTAGCGAAGCGCTGTCTCCAGGGAGTCGGCCAGGCGGTTGCCAAGGTCCGGGCGCATCACAAGCCGGTCAATAAAGAGATCGATCGTATGTTTCTTTTTTTTGTTCAGCGTAATCTCGTCAGCCAAATCATGCACGGCCCCGTCGATCCGAACGCGGACAAACCCGGCCTTTCGCAGGTCCCGCAATTCTTTGGCGTATTCGCCTTTGCGATTCCGCACGATCGGCGCCAGGATAGCGACCTTAGAGCCTTCGGGGAAGGTATGGAGCCTATCCACCATCTGCGTAACCGTCTGCGCCTCGATCGATTTCCCGCACTGATAGCAGTGCGGAATGCCTATTCTGGCGAAGAGGAGGCGATAGTAGTCGTAGATCTCCGTAACGGTGCCTACGGTCGAGCGTGGATTCCGACTGGTAGTCTTCTGCTCGATCGAGATGGCAGGCGAGAGCCCTTCGATCAGGTCCACATCCGGCTTGTCCATCTGCTCCAAGAACTGCCGGGCATAGGCAGAGAGCGATTCCACATATCGGCGCTGCCCCTCTGCGTAGATCGTGTCGAAGGCGAGCGTGGATTTGCCCGATCCGGAGAGCCCGGTGATGACGACCAGCCGGTCTCGCGGGATCTGGACATCGATATCCTTGAGGTTATGCTCCCTTGCCCCTCGGATTGTAATATAGGGTGGACCCATCACCATTCCTTTTCGGACCAAACAGGATACGCAACGGATGGGGGGCGGCGCAAGCGGTTTAGTTGCTGCCCCCCATCTTACCCCGTCCACGGGGTGATGGTTGGCAAGGCGGGCACCGGGTCGGCTGACGGTGCAGGCGGGATCTTCCCCACACGGTCGGATTCGGGCCAGGCCGAAGATTCATACACATCGAGAATGGCGTGGACCGTGCGTGCGACGGCTGGCGTGGCGAGCCCCATCTGGGTGTTCCAATAATCGACATCAGAGATGGTGGCGGGATGCCACCGGATCCCCGCGACGAGCGCCGGACGCAACCAATCCGGCGGACCGTCCGCCAGCGCAGCCCCAAGACAATAGAGGGCCGACTGGGTCGGGATGCCGCGCGCAGCTTCAATCGCCGCCATGCGCACGCGTTCCGTCGGGTCGTACTGCGCGGTCTCGCAGAGCGCGGGAACGCTTGCGGGATCGGCCTGTCTGCCGAGGGCCATGGCCGCCCCCTCCCGCACCCAGACCGAGGGATCGCTTTGCAGACGACCTTGGAGGATCATCCAGTCGGTGGGGTCATCGCTCGATCCCAAACCGATAATGACCTGGCGCCGGATCTCCGGATTGCCGTCACCTTCCGCCGCCCGCAAATATTGAATGATCTCCGCGCGATTTGGCGGAGCGCCTTCTAGCAAGAGACGCAAGGCCTTCGCCGCAAAATACTGCGCCGTGGGATTGACCCAGGGTGTTCCGCCGATCCACACGATGGTCGGTTGTTCCGGCCCCATGAGGAGCGCGCCCAGTGCCGGTGCGCACGCATATGCGTTCCGTTCCAGGATCGCTCCGATGGCTGCCAATTTGGCCTGATAGCTTGCTTGCAGGAGGGGTGTTCCATCGGCTGCTGGTGGTGCGGTCTGCTCGAACGGGTCTCCAGCCTCCTCGCAGTCAGATGCAGACGATACAAACCAGTCACACAATCCAAAGACCGTCGAGACGGCCGCAACCGGTGGCGGGTCCATAGACCATGGTTCCATACCATACTGTGCCCGCAAAGCCAAGCGGAATATGCGTTAGCAGGGATTTCCCGATCGCTAAAATTTCACGCAACTTTTTTCCTCACAGACAACCATATTTTACTTGACAAACATACGCGCGCTTAATATCCTTTTGGGCATGCAGGTCTCCATTTATCTTCCCGGTCCCTTAATGAGGCGGCTCGACAGGCAAGCGAGGCGCGGGGGGGCATCGCGTTCGCGATATATCCAGTCCATTTTAGAAAAGGCGTTGTCGGGGAAGGCCGCGCCCGGTCCATTCGACGAAATCTTCGGGGTGTTGGATGCGAAGGAGGCTGAGGATCTCCTCGGCACGCTCCGGTCGTCCCGGCGCAACAGCGCCCGATTTTCCTAAATAGCGTTCCATGCCCTATCTCCTCGATACCGACATCTACATCTATCTGGCCGCCGGGAATCCGCGCATCCGGGAGAAGATTGAGGAGGTGGGCGAAGAGAATATCTTTCTCTCGGCCGTTTCGGTCGCCGAAATCTATTTCGGCGCGTTTCGGTCCGCTCGTGTGGACGACAATATGAAGAAGATCCGGCGCAACCTCGAAAAACTGCAAATCCTGAATTTTACGCGGCATACGGCAAAGATCTTCGGGCGGCTAAAAGCACAAGCGATGGGTACGGGACAGCCGATCGCCGACCTCGATTTGGCAATCGCCTCCATCGCCATTCTGCATCAGCACACGCTGGTGACACACAACACCCGCCATTTTTCTCGCCTGCCCGAATTGCTCCTCGAGGATTGGACGTGATCGTGACAACCGAACGAGGGCGTGGCTATTACGACGTAATATATTTTTCCAGCATTTGCACATCAAAGCGACATTCCGACAGCTGGTGGTCGAGCAGGTCGCGCATCGAGACCATACCGATCGGCTTGCCGTCCCTAACAAGGGGGAGATGACGGCAATTGGTGTTGCGCATCTTGGCCAGACCTGTGCGGTAGTCCTCCTCCGGATCGGCCACGCAGACACGCCTGGTCATCAAATCTGCAACCGTAG
>JACPFG010000050.1:0-2972 GCA_016183125.1 Deltaproteobacteria bacterium | reverse complement strand
TGACAAGTCCTTTTGATGTAACACCCCGCGCCGGATGACATCGCGTTCTGAAAGAATGCCTACTAGATTCCCCTTGTCATCTACGATCGGAATGGCGCCGATATTCTTTTCTGCCATCAGGCGGATCGCCTGGTCAACGACGGTATCGTAGGTAACCGTATATAACTCGCGTTGACCATGGATTGTGGAGAGCGAGGATTGCATGATCCCCTCCTTTTCGCCGACTAGATTAGTCCCATGACGCGGTAAAAATCAACCCAAAGTGTCAGTGAATGTCCTAGGAGCCTGTCGGAGAAATAGCTGAAGAGGGGACAAAAAATTCGCTACAAATGGCATTATTCCGACAGGCTTCTAGGGGAGGCCTACAAGGGATTGTGCCACAGCGAGTAAGGCATCGACTTCCTCCGGTGTGCGTGCCTCGGCGTAGGTGCGAAGGAGCGGCTCGGTCCCGGATGCGCGGATAAGGAGCCAGGACTCATCATCGCGAAGGAAATGGTGACCGTCGATCCGGTCAAGCTTTTTGATCCGCCGGCCGCCGAGACGATCAATGGCGCATTCGGCAAGACGTTTCCTAGCGGTCTGCATCTGTTCGGGTGTCAGCTTCAAGTCGATCCGGCGATAGTGTGTCGGCCCAAACTCCGCTTGGCACTCGGCCACGAGTTCCGAGATCGTTCTGCCGCGGATCGCCATCATCTCAAGGAGCAGGAGCGCGCAGAGGAGGCCGTCCCGCTCGCAGATATGCCGTGGCAGCCCGATCCCGCCACTCTCCTCGCCGCCCATCAACATCCCCGGCCTGTTTAGCGCCGGGCTGATGTGTTTGAACCCCACCGGCGTTACCGTCAGACCAAGTTGATGTTTCCGGCAGATCCTGTCGATCATCCGTGTTGTTGTGATCGATTTCACTACGTTCCCAGACCATTTCCGGTTGGAGAGGGCATGCAGCAGCAGGAGCGCGAAGAGCTCATGGGAGGTGACGTATCGGCCCTGCTCGTCGATCGCGCCTATTCTATCGGCATCCCCGTCGGTGATGACACCGATGTGAAACATGCCGGTGCGCATCTTCTCGATCGCGGCATTCACATGCGGGACGATCGGTTCAGGATGGAGCCCGCCGAAATCGGCATCGGCCTCCGCATGGATCTGCTCTACTGTAGAAAGTATTTCGGGAAGGTAATCCGCCCCGGCCCCATATAGCGGGTCGTGCAGGATCCGGAAGCGCGCCTGCTCGATCTCGCTCACATTCACGAATTTACGAAGTGCGTCGACATAGTACCCCTTAGGATTAAGGCGCGTAAGCTTGGGGTGCCCCTGCAGTGAAGAGTTCTTCGGCTTGCGACCCGCGGAACTGTTTTCCTTGATCTTTGCCTCAATCGGGTCGGTGAATGCCGGCGAGGCGGCCCCGCCGTAGCTCTCCTTGAATTTAATTCCGTTCCATAGAGGTGGGTTGTGACTGGCGGTGACCATGATCCCCGCCGCGGCCCGGTCGTGCGCCACATGCCATGTCACGCACGGCGTGGGACAATAGGCCTGCGACAAGTGAACCGGGATGTCGTTGCCCAACAAGACGCCTGCGATCAACTCGGCCGACTCCGGCGAGGCCAGCCTACGGTCGAACCCGACCACCACTGGGCGGCCCGCTTCCGCCAGATCCCAATATATGTCGGCGTAGGCCTGCGCCACCTGAGCGATGTTTTCGGGGATGAAGTCCTCGTCGATGATGGCCCGCCAACCGTCGGTGCCGAATCGGATGTCGGTCATGATCTCTCCCTTTGCACCAACTGAACAGCCAATTCGATCGCGTTGACAAGGTTGGTGTGATCCGCCCGCCCTTGCCACGCAATATCCTCTGCCGTGCCGTGATCGACACTCGTTCGGATGAAAGGCAGGCCCATAGTCAGTTGCACGGTCTCACGGAAGGCAGCGGTCTTGAGCGGAAGCAGTCCCTGGTCGTGATACATCGCCAACACTCCATCGAATACCGGTGCCGCACTAAAAAAGGTGTCGGCGGAGAAGGGGCCGTCGATTGCTATACCACGGTCGTGCAGGACTGCCATCGCAGGGATGAGGATCTCCTGTTCTTCCAGCCCGATCAGGCCCTGTTCGCCGGCATGGGGATTAAGACCGAGGCAGGCGAGCCGGGGCCGTGGTATGTCGAACATCTGTCGCAGTGTCTCATGCGCCAATGTGGCCACACCGACGATCCGTTCTCGAGTCAATACGCGGTGGACGTTTTTGATGGGGAGATGGCCTGTGACCAAGGCAACCTTCCATGAGGAGGTCACGAATAGGGGACCGATACTGGTCGGTGTCTGGCCGACGAGATGCGCTAGATATTCCGTATGGCCGGGGAAATGGATCCTGGCCAGCTGCCAGCGGTGCTTATTGATCGGCCCCGTGACGATGGCAGCAATCTCGCCTGCCAGCGCCGCCTTCACTGCATTGGCTACCCACTGGGCGGACCACCTCCCAGCATCGGCGTCCGAAAGCGAAGTCGGCTTCCAGCCGGCGGCCGCTCCCTTTCCGGCCGCCGCTACCACCTCTTCATCCCCGAAGATCCGCAACTCGCAGCAGGCACGCACCTGCTCGTCCTCTAAGAGTTTGGCCACGATCTCCGGGCCGATCCCCTTCGGATCGCCAACGGTAACGCCGATCGTCGGCTTCTTTGTCGTCGCCATCACCGCTGCTCCCCGCACCCGCTATCCCTTAATCTCCACGTACGATTTTTGCCGCAGTTGACGGACATATTGCTCGATCGCTCCGGCCATCTTCTGCTGGTAGATCACCTGTTGGATCTGCTCCTTGAGTCTCTGATAATCGGCGCCGCTCGTGGCGCCGCGATCCAGTAGTTTCAGGATGTGATACCCTGTCTGCGAAGGGATCGGATCGCTCACTTCGCCTACCTGCATCCGTGCGATCGCGCGCGCAACCTGCGGATGGAGGGTCGTCGGCTCTACCACGCCCAGTTCGCCGCC
>JACPFG010000037.1:12151-22615 GCA_016183125.1 Deltaproteobacteria bacterium | reverse complement strand
TCTTGCTGAATTTCCCCTTGATCCGGGCAAAATAGGTCTGCACGTCATTGGTCTCCTGTCCGGAAAAGAGGTCGTACCTATATAGGAAATACATCGTTCCGCCAGACAGCGTCATCCTCCTGTTCATCAACTCTTGCGCAATAAAGGCCGATCCGCCGAACATATCGTTCTTCAAGCTGTTCTCCTGGCCATGATAATAATCGCCGGTGGCGCTAATACTCATTCCATCGATCGGAAAATCGGCCGTCGTTGCCGAGAGGTATCCGCGCGTAAATCCATGATTAAAGGCCGAGGCAACCTGGCTGCTGTCGAGTAGTCGGGCCTGCCCTCCCCCCTCCATGGTGAGATGCCGGCCTAGGCCTTTACTCACGCTGGCCAGTATCTCCGTATACGGTTGATACGTGCCCGCTATGCCGAAGGCGTCCCAATCTATTACGCGCACGGCGTACCCCTTGAGCAGGCGATACACCTGTATGCGCCACTGCATCGTCTGCTCCGGAAAGCGGAGAACGATCTGCCCGGTCGCATCGCGGACCTGATCGGAGAAGGCTGTGAACCGGCCGAAGAGGCCGACGCGCTGATCCGGGTCCCACCAAACCGATCCGCCGAAGAGATGGTCCTGCTGATCGCCGACACTGGCGCGAAATCCAGTCACCTTGTCCCTAAGATACACGTAATCGGCGCGCGCGCGAAGGTTGGCCAACGGGTCCCACTGCACTGCCCCGCCGACTAGCCAATCGCCCGGATCAAATCCGAACTGATTTTCGAAGAGGTGCACCGGCACACCGCCAAAGGCTGACAAGGTAAAATGGGCGAAGGGATCGGATTCCAGATGCACACCGTCAAAATACAACGACTCGAACTCATACCGGTGTTGGCGGCCAAACCGGAGTTGCTTGACGGGGCCGAGGTCGTTTGCCGTACCGTACGCATAGTAGAGCCGCCCCACCGCGCGGCTGGAATAGGTGTCGTAGATGCTGCCGAACGTGGCGTTACCGGTGCTCCGGTCCAGGTCGATCAGCGCTGCGGCCATAACGGCCGCTGATAGCCGGTCCGCCTGGGAATCGCCCAGATCAAGCATGAGGGTGGTTTCTAAATCGTTGTCCTCGGCGGCGCCCGTCGCGCGGAATTTGTAGCGCTGCGCGACCGAACCATGGATGCCGAATCCATCGGCCACCGCCGACGATGGTGTGGCAATGCCACCTGCGATGAGAATAAGAAACGCCGCGAGACACTTGGGCCCTGTCACACCATCCCCCACATTCCCGAAGGAAGTAACACATATCGGCTAAAAAGGTAAGTGATAACCGTCGCTATTGCCCCTGATGGCGATCATAATCCCTTTTTTAAAAATCCATCATAGGTCAAGGATTGACATTCATATAAAATATTGCGCAATAAGCACCGTATGCCGACAGTCTCCGTTGAGTTGAAGAACGTGAGGCACCGCTATGGTTCCACATGGGCCCTGGCGGGTGTGGACCTGTGCGTCGCGCCGGGGTCGGTGGTGGCTATCACGGGACCGAACGGTTGCGGGAAATCCACGCTCCTCAAGATCCTTGCGACACGATTGACGCCGACGTCAGGGACCGGATCGGTGTGCGGATTGGATCTCCTCTGCGAGACCGAGGCGATCAGAGAACGGGTGCAGTGGTTAGGCCATGAATTGGGGCTCTATAAGTCGCTAACTATTGAAGAAAATTTAAGTTTTTCGCTTTCTGTCTTGGGGCTGACCTCCCCCAATGGGGCGATCGGCCGGGCCCTTGACCGTGTCGGATTAGGACGCTTGCCGGCTACGTCGGTTGCGGCGTGCTCCTCTGGGATGCGCAAACGTCTCGCCCTTGCACGCCTACTCTTGCATCCGGCAGATCTCCGTTTGCTCGATGAGCCGCACACGAATCTCGATGCGGAGGGACGGGCACTCATGAATACGTTGATCGGCGAGTGGAAGCGGCAAGGCGCGACGATTATCCTTGCCTCCCACGATCATGCTGAGGTCATGCCGTTCTGCGACCTAGTTGTGCGCCTCGATCGCGGGAGGATGGAATGATGCGATTCGTCCGCTGCGCCATCGCCGTCTGTCGAAAGGATCTGTTGACCGAGGCCCGCCAACGGGAGACGGTGAGTACGGTCTGTTTCTTCGGCCTGGTGGTCGTCCTCCTCTTCGGGTTCGCGGTCGGAAGTGACACGACATGGCTCACGCGGCTGGCGCCTGGCCTCCTGTGGCTCACCGTGTTGCTGAGTGTGGTCGTGGCGTTGGAGCGGTCGTTCCAGGCCGAGGCGGAGGAAGGGTGTATGGATCGGCTGATTTTGTATTCAGCCAGTCATCGCGCCGTTTTCTTAGGGAAATGCGTGACGAATTGCTGCGTGATCGGAACCGTCCAACTGATCGTCGGGCTGGCGATGAGCATCTTGTACGATCTCCCCACACCGCAGCAACCGGGGTTGTTGATTGCCGCCCTCCTGTTGGGAGACGTCGGCATCGCCGTCCTCGGGACGTTTTATTCGGCGGTGTTAAGCAAGACGCGGGCCCGCCACGTGATGCTCCCGCTCCTCCTCTTCCCGATGCTGATCCCGCTCCTGGTCTGCGTGGTAACAACGACGCAGGCGGCGCTTCTAGGCGACCTCTTCGGCGAAACGACGGTGTGGCTCCGTCTATTGATATTGTTCGATGCGATCTTTGTTGCGGCGGTCTTTTGGACGATCGATCCACTCATGGAGGCGTAAAATGAAATACGGCATCATACTCGTCGTGATTGGGTTCTTTGTCCTCGCGCAGGCGCGTGGGCTCTTTTTTACTCCGCCCGATCAACTGATGGGAGAAGTTCAACGCCTCATGTACATTCATGTCCCGGCGGCATGGAATGCCTTCATCGCCTTCTTCATCACCTTCGTCGGCAGCATCGGCTACCTCTGGCGGAAAACCCCTGTTTGGGACCGGCTGGCGGCGAGCAGCGCCGAGGTGGGTGTTGTTCTCACGGCAATGACGGTTTGCTTAGGAGCGATCTGGGGGCGGCCCACCTGGGGCGTCTGGTGGACGTGGGATGCCAGGCTCACGACCACAGCGATCCTCCTCTTTCTCTATCTCGGCTTCCTCGCCATCCGCGCCTTTATCGACGACCGTCGGACGCGGGCGCGGGTGAGCGCCCCGATCGGGATCTTGATCTTCTTAAATGTCCCGATCGTCTACTTTTCGGTGAAATGGTGGCGCACGCTGCATCAGGTCCAATCGAGCCCATCGACGATGGATTTAGGCATGGTAACGAGCCTTCGACTCAACGCGCTGGCACTACTTGCTGTTCTCGTCACTTTTCTCTATTGGCGGATGCGGCTGGAGCGGCGGCGACAAGAGCGTGAGGAGCAATTAGCTATGCCGCCGGCGATTGCAGATTCGACAGGAGGTGGACGATGAATGGACCGATTCAGGGAGCGGAAGCCTATCTCTGGGGTGGGTATGCGCTGGCGTGGACCGTGCTGATCGGGTATGCAATCTCGCTCTATTGGCGACTCAAGAAATTGGGAAAGTAAGATGAAATCTCGACGGACAAAATGGATCGGGGTGATCGTCGCCATCGCCGTCATCCTCGGGGGATTGAGTTATCTCCTCTTCGGCCAACTCGAGAGCAACCTCGTCTATTTCGTGACGCCGGGGGAGTTGCTCGCGAAGGGCGCCCTTGCCTACGAGCGCCCCGTGCGTCTGGGCGGGATGGTAAAAAAAGGGACGATTCAGCGGGAGAACGGGACAGCAGGCGTGGAATTCGTCTTAAGTGACGGGACACAAGAAATTGCAGTGACGAGCCAGGTCGCTCCACCGCAGATGTTCCAGGAAGAGATGGGCGTGGTCGTCGAAGGCCGCCTGAGTTCCAACCAGCGTTTCACCGCCGATCGAATCATGGTCAAACACTCCAACGAATACCACCCACCGAAGGAAGGCGAAAAACCCGCCATTATCTATAAAGAGTTGTTGAAATAACGGCCCCTGGAGCCGATGGATCGTCCGGGCAAATGAGTTGAGAAGGTTGATTTCGTTCCGATTTCAGGATAGCTGCGAACCACAATGTCTCTTCATCCTGACTTCCCAACCTCGCCTTACGGGCCGCTCATCCCGGAGCAGCGCTGGTCGAGAAAGTAAGAATTGTTATGAAGAAAACCAAAAATAAAATGGTGAAAACTGATCCGGCAAATAGCCTCTTTGACCGCGTCGTTTCCATTTTGGAACAGGCCAGGGTTAATGTCGTTCGTTCGGTGAATAGCAACATGACCATCGCCTACTGGCATATTGGCCGAGAAATTGTGCAAGAGCTGCAAAAAGGCGAGGAGCGGGCGGAATATGGAAAGCGATTGATCGGCGATTTGTCTGACCGGCTGACCAAACGATATGGTGGTGGTTATTCAGCCCCCAATCTTTGGAATTTCCGCCAGTTCTATTTGACTTATGCAAATCGACGACCCGAGATTCTCTACCCGGTGGGTAGAGAATCTTTAGACGATAAAATACTCTCCCCAACGGGTAGAGAATTGGCCGCCGACCAGAAAGGTCGCCCAATGGGCGACCAATTGAAAAAGGCCGAAGGACCCTTTCACCCTAATCTAAGCTGGTCCCACTACCGTGCCCTCATGCGCGTTGAAAACAAGCATGCCCGGGATTTCTATGAAATAGAAGCCATGCGCTGTGGTTGGGATAAAAGAGCCTTGGAACGACAGATCTCCACTCTTTTCTATGAACGATTACTCAAAAGCAGTGATAAGTCCGCCATGCTTCAGCAAGCTGTATCCGGAACCAAGGGACTTGAGCCCATTGATGTTCTCAAGAATCCCTACATTCTGGAGTTCCTGAATTTACCTAATACGCCGGGCTTACGCGAATCAAAATTGGAATCGGCCTTGATTGCCAATCTCCAACACTTCTTGCTGGAGCTCGGCAAAGGATTTTCCTTCGTTGCACGACAGAAACATATCCGCATCGGCAGCAAAGATTTTTTCGTGGATCTGGTCTTCTACAATTATCTCCTGAAATGTTTTTTACTCATCGATCTGAAAGTAGGGGATCTCACGCATCAGGATATCGGCCAAATGGATGGCTATGTCCGGCTCTTCGAAGAGCAATGCAAGGCCCCTGATGACAATCCTACGATCGGGCTCATTCTTTGTTCCGACAAGGATGATGCCATAGTTCATTACTCGGTTCTCAAGGAAAACCGAAAATTGTTTGCCTCGCGGTATCAGTTGGTATTGCCGGATGAAGAAGATCTGCGCAAAGAAATCGAGCGTGAGAGGCGTTTGATTGAAAGCGTGAATGAGTCTGTTCCTAAGAAATTTTTGGCAAAGAAAAAAACGAAACGAAGCGGAAAAGAGAAGTGAGATAGTAGTAATTTGGGCGGATGATTTGTCACAAGGCTTGTGACAAATCAGAAACGCCACATCGGATGTGGCGGATTACTGGGCATGACCGGATGCCAAGGTTGGATACTGTAGCAGCGATTATAAACCATAAAAATGTAAAAATGGATCGGGCAAATATTTATGCTGCGTTTGACTTTGTGTGATTCGGGTGCGATGGAGTCCCCGTATTTTATCTTATGAACCTCAACGCCATAGGGAATGCGTGTATTGCAGTGAGTCTGGCGGGGTCGCTCGTCGGGATGATCGCGGCCGTGATGGGGCGCGCAGAGCGAGGTGCGGCGTGGCGGTCGGTCGCTCGCATCTGCGCCTACGGCATCTTCCTCACGATGACGATCGCGTCCGTGGCCATGATGGCGGCGCTGATCACCAATGACTTCTCCGTCGGGTATGTCGCTAAAGTCGGATCGGTCAATACGCCGCGCTTTATCGCGGCGATCTCGCTCTGGAGCTCGCTCGAAGGCTCGATCCTCCTCTGGGGATGGGTCCTCTCCGGCTACACCGCGCTCTGCGCGTATCGCTACCGGCCGACATTGGCTGGTAACGATCCGGAGGTACGCGAGTTGCAACCGCTCATGCCGTGGGTCCTCTTCACCCTCTTCGCCGTCGGGCTGTTCTTCTACATCGTCCTCGCCTTCCCCGCGAATCCGTTTTTTGCCGTCAATCCGGTCCCGACCGACGGTCCGGGGCCAAATCCGCTCTTGCAAAATCATTGGCTGATGGCCGTTCACCCGCCGTGCCTCTATCTCGGCTACGTCGGGATGAGCGTTCCCTTCGCCTTCGGGATCGCCAGTATTATTCGCGGCGACATTTCGCCGCGATGGACTGCCGCTGTCAGGCGCTGGACGCTCGTGGCATGGGCCTTCCTGTCGATTGCCATCGTCCTCGGCGGCTGGTGGTCGTACGCGGTACTCGGCTGGGGCGGCTACTGGGCGTGGGACCCGGTGGAAAACGCGAGCTTCATGCCATGGCTCACCGGTACCGCCTTTCTCCACTCGGTGATGGTCCAACAGCGCCGCCAGATGCTGAAACTCTGGAACTTCGGTCTCATCATCACCACGTTTCTCCTCACGCTTTTGGGCACGTTTCTCACGCGCAGCGGCGTCATGGAGAGCGTGCATGCCTTTACGCAATCGACGATCGGCCACTATTTTCTCGTCGCGATCGTCACGGCACTGGCGGGATCGGTGGCATTGCTCATCTGGCAGGGACCGCGATTTCGGACGGTCGGCCGGTTCGATCACCCGATCTGCAGGGAGTCGGCAATCCTGATCGGCAATCTCCTCTTCACCTCGTTCTGCTTTGTTGTCCTGTTAGGAACGCTCTATCCGCTCATCGCCGAGGCCCTGCGCGGGATCAAGGTCTCCGTGGGAGAGCCGTTTTTCAACGCGATGACCGCGCCGCTGGCGCTGGCCCTCCTCCTCTTCATGGCGATAGGCGTGGCCCTCCCCTGGCAAGCGCCGGATTGGCCCGCAGCGCGCCGGAGATTCGGGATTCCGGCGGTCCTGGCCGTCCTGATCGCCGTGGCCGCGTTCGCGTTCGGTCTGCGGAAGGCCCTGGTCCTCATTTGCATCGCCGTTGCCACGTTCGCCCTGGCGATTATGCTGATGGAACTTGTTTCGGTCCGATTCCGATTGTTTACCAAGCCGCGCCGTTACGGCGGATTCCTCGCCCACATCGGGGCGATCTGTATTGCCCTAGGGATCGCGTTCTCTAAAAACTATCAAGTGGATCGCCAAGTGAGTCTACAGCCGGGCGAGACAATGCAGATCGAGCGATATACGCTGACATTCGATCGGCTGTCGGCCGCATCGCTTCCGCACCGGTTCGAGGTGAGCGCGAACGTGACGGTGGCGAAGGGGAATCGACCGCTCGGCGAACTGGCCCCGCGGCTCAATTACTACCCCCAGCAGCGCGAGCCGATCGGCTCGCCCGCAGTCCGATCGATGTTGACGGAGGATCTCTATCTCACGCTCATGGCCTTCGAGCAGTCATCTGGCCAGGCCACCATTCGGGCCCTCGTCACCCCGGCTGTCTCCTGGATCTGGGGCGGCGGCGGGATCATCCTGTTGGGGGTCTTCGTCGCATTACGGAGGCCGCCGACATGAAACGGTGGGGGCTCTTCCTCCTGATCGTCGGACCGATCACGGCCCTGCTGGCCTTTGGCCTCACGCGCGATCCACACGTGTTGCCCTCGGTGCTGGTCGGTAAACCGGCGCCGGCGTTTCAATTACATACGTTGGATGGCGAACCGATGACTTTGGCTGCGTTGACCGGCCACCCGCTCGTCATCAACTTTTGGGCTACATGGTGCGGGCCGTGCCTGCACGAGCATCGGGTCTTTCGCCAGGCCGCAGAGACGTTTGCCGGAACAGGCGTGCGGTTTCTCGGTGTCGTGTATCAAGACAGTGAAACCAACGTTAGGGAATTTCTGGAACAATTCGGCCGGCCGTTCGAGGTGCTGCTCGATCTCGGAAGCGCCATGGCGATTGACTACGGCGTCGGCGGCGTCCCGGAGACATTCTTTGTTAATGCCCAAGGGATAATCAGGGAGAAATATTCGGGGGCCTTGACGATGGAATACCTCAAGCAACAGATCGAGGGCCTGTGAGACACCAACAATCTCCTTGTCTTCGGTCCATTTTTGCCTTACCCTTAGGTAAGGATTTGACATTTAAGAAAGGATTTCATTTATGGCCACCGCGGTCTTGACGAGCAAGGGACAGACGACAATCCCCAAGGAGGTGCGCGACCTGCTGGGACTTCACACCGGGGATCAACTGGAATTTATCGTCCGTGACAAGGACGAGGTTGTGTTGCGCCCGGCGACCATGCAGCTCACCGCGCTGAAGGGAATCCTTCGTCGAGAGGGACGACCACCCATCTCCCTTGAGGCCATGAACACTGCCATCCGGAGGCGTTTCCGACAGGGGGCGAAGTGACGGGACTGGATACCAACATCTTGGTCCGCTATCTCACGCAAGACCACCCGGCCGAATCGAAACGAGCGGCAGTCTTTATCGAACGGCACTGTACGCGAGAAGACCCCGGATGGATCAATGCTATTGTGTTGTGTGAACTGGTATGGGTCCTGGAGTCCGCCTACGGATATGCGAAAGCGGCGATCGCGGATGTGCTTGAAAAAATGTTGACCACCAGCCAACTGCAGATCGAAGACAAGGCGAGCGCTTGGCATGCTCTCGATAGCTACCGGAGGTCACGTGCAGACTTTGCCGATTGTCTGATCGGGAAACGCAATAGGGCATTTGGTTGTGAAAAAACCGCGACCTTTGATCGCGCATGCAACGGCCTCGACGAATTTCTCCTCGTGTAAGGAAATCGATGAAGCATGTGATCTGTGTCATTATGGTCGGATTTGGCTGCCTCGCTGCCGTGGGGTCTGTTGCCGCAGAGGGAGAGGATCTTGACACCAAGGCCCGCGCCATTGCCGATCAGCTCCGCTGTCCGGTCTGCCGGGGCGTGCCGATTACGGAATCGCCGGCGGAGCTCGCGCAAGACATGATGAAAATTATTCGCGGGAAACTTGCCGCCGGAGAGACTGAGGCGCAGATCCTTCAATATTTCGCCGACCGCTACGGCGACTGGATATTGCTGAGCCCACGTGCCGAAGGGATGAATTTTAGTCTATGGATATTGCCGGGGGCATTTCTCTTGGGCGGGGCCGGATTGATCGTTCGCTATATTAGGAGACGCCCATGATCTCAGTAACACATCCCTGCATATGCTTAAAATGGTGCTGTGGGCGCTAGAGGATTCGAACCTCTGACCCCTGCCGTGTGAAGGCAGTGCTCTACCGCTGAGCCAAGCGCCCGGATGAACAAGTCCTATCGAATCTGGCGTGCGCTTTCAAGGGAATCGTTCTATGGACTTACCAGATCTCGAAGGGATTGGAGATTATTTCGGCGGGCATCTTGTCGCCGGTCCGCTCGCAAAATCGCGCAACTAGGCGACCGCGAAGGACCGTGCGCGGGGCGCCAGGAACATCTACCGTCCAGCCAATCGACTTGGACACTGCCCGGTCAGCCAGCGCCACACATCCATCGACCCTCGATCGGTAGGGATACGTTGGCGTCACGGCGGCAGAGCGCCAGTCACCCTTCCGCTCCGTTTCCACTTCGCCTCCTCCCGATGAGGGGTACATATCGACCCGCTGCCATTGTAAGGTGAGTGTTGCGGGGACAATCACCGGATAATCGGTGATCCGCATGAACTGGAGCATGGCCGTTTCCCCTCGTCGATATCGGTCTCGGTCGGTGGCTAGTATAATTTTTTCATTTTGCTGCGGTTCGCGGTTCTCGGTCCCGGATGTGGCCTCGTCCCAAAACCTGGCCGGACCCGCGTCGATATGCACCTCACGGCCATGGTAGTAACCGATTCCACAACAGCCAAGGTCCTTCAAATAGGCAAAAACCGCGGCGGATGACACGCCCTGCAGATGGCAATCGATCGCCGCCCCCTCCATATGGAGACTCGACTGGGCAGCCAATCTTCCCATCGTGCGCAACCTGGTATTTGCCTCCGGACTCCGGTAACCTGATTGCAACACGACCTGTGCCCCGCCGAAGTGCTCCTGGAGATGATCGAGCAGTTCGATAAGCCGGAGGCTGACCCGTTCAGTAGGTCTCTCCCATGGGGCCCCAAATAGGAGATTGATCCTGCGTAACCCGGCCTCGTCGTATTGTCCTGCGCGGCGATAGGTCATGCGGGAGATCCCCCCTTGGCGGCCTTGGAGCGTCACCACTCCATCACCATGATAAAAGAACGGGCCGGGGAACTCCGCTGCCTCCGCCGCGGCAACCATAACGATCGTTGCAACCGCACAGCTAACCAAGGCCCTCATATGTTGATCTCTTTACGCCGACGCGGCCGGGTCGCTCATATCATCCCTTTCCGAATGGAATTATACTCAATCCCACTGCCACTGCAATTCCTATTGCGTCCATCGGTGGTATTTGCTTTACGAAGGGCCATGCAACCCTCGGAACGGATCTTGGTGGCGCTCGATGTGCCGACACTTGCCCAAGCCGAGGCCCTGGTGGAGCA
>JACPFG010000037.1:0-12138 GCA_016183125.1 Deltaproteobacteria bacterium | reverse complement strand
TTGCGCACATCGGTAGGCGGATTCAAGGTGGGATTGGAGCTGTTAACCGCAGTTGGTGTACCGACCGTGATCGAACGGCTACGTGGTAGCGGCCGACCGATCTTTTTCGACGGCAAATTCAAGGACATTCCGAACACGGTGAGGGGGGCCGTCCGAGCCGTGGCGCGACTGGGTGTAGCGATGCTCAACGTACACGCCCTGGGAGGGGTGGCCATGATGCGGGCAGCGGTGGCCGCTGCAGAAGAAGGGGCGCGCTTTGGCGGCTGGTCGCGGCCACGAGTACTGGCCGTGACGATATTGACCAGCCTCGATCCGGCAGCACTCGCCGTCGTTGGCTTCGACGATGTTTCTGATCCGGCTGCATTGGGACGCCTCGTAGTGTTGCTCGCACGGCGTGCCCAGGAGGCCGGATGTGATGGAGTAATCGCGTCGCCACAGGAGATTGCGCCGATCAGGGAGGTCTGCGGAAAGAACTTTCTCCTCGTGACGCCAGGGGTCCGCCCAGCCTGGGCGACGCGCCTGCCCGCCGGTCGTGTGGAGGGAGCCCCTGTAGTAGACGACCAGGCGCGTTTTACCTCCCCAAGAGAGGCCATCGCAGCGGGGGCGGATTATCTGGTAATCGGTCGGCCGATCACTGACCCGCCGCCGGATATCGGCACTCCGGCCGCTGCTGTTCGCCGGATCGTTGAGGAGATCGCAGTATGACAGCTGATATTATGCAGATCTTGACCGACGTCGGCGCCATCCTGACTGACGGTCATTTCGTCTATACCTCCGGACTTCACGGTAGCGCCTATGTCAACAAAGACGCGCTGTACCCGCACACGCGCGCGGTGCAAACCATTTGCGCACAGATGGCTGCTCCGTTTGCCGACCAACGGATCGAGACCGTGGCCGGCCCGACGATCGGCGGGGTGATTCTTGCCCAATGGATCGCACACGCGCTCTGCCAGGCCTCCGACCACGATGTCGCCGCCTGTTACGCGGAAGAGCGCGTTATAATAGCGGGTTCTAAGGAGCGCTGCTTCGGCCGCGGCTATGACAAATTTATTAGCGATCGGCGGGTGCTGATCGCCGAAGACATCCTGACCACAGGTGGATCGGTGAATCAGGTGGTAACGGCCGTGCGGGCATGCGGCGGCAACCCGGTCGCAGTCACGGCGCTTTGCAACCGCGGCGGCGTGCGGGCGGGGGACATCGGGGGCGTGCCGATCACGGCCCTGCTGACACTTCCCCTTGAGGCATGGAATGCGGCCGATTGCCCCTTGTGTAAAAAAGGGATCCCGATTAATACCACTATAGGAAAAGGAAAGGCTGTGGCTTTGGCTCGCGGGTGACGCCGGATGGGGGGCCCGCCACCGCAAGGGCACGTAACCATGTATCAGCCATTTGCTCGCAAATATCGACCGCAGACCTTCGCCGCCGTCCTGGGGCAGGAACATGTCACCACCACGCTGCAAAACGCCGTGCGCGCCGGTCGATTGCATCACGCCTATCTCTTTGCAGGCGCCCGCGGCGTGGGAAAAACGACCGTCGCCCGTCTGCTGGCCAAGGCGCTCAACTGCGTGGATCGGGGTGCCTCGGTCGAGCCATGCAATTCATGTACCAGCTGCGAGGAGATCGCAACCGGACGATCTCTCGATCTCCAAGAGATAGACGGTGCCTCGCATACAGGAGTTGACGATGTCCGCGCGCTGCGCGAACGGGTAAACTATCTCCCTGCCGCCGGACGACACAAAATATACATCATCGATGAAGTCCATATGCTATCCAACGCCGCATTCAACGCCCTGTTAAAGACGCTGGAGGAACCGCCGGCGCACGTGATTTTCGTATTCGCTACGACCGAACCGGAAAAGATCCCCCTCACAATCCTGTCGCGCTGCCAACGCTACGACTTTCGCCGCGTCCCGGTCGCTCGAATCGTCGAGGCGCTGACGTCGATCGCGCAGACCGAGGAGATCGCTGTCGGCCCTGACGTTCTGCATGCCATCGCCTTCGAAGCGGAGGGGAGCCTGCGCGACGCCGAATCCCTGTTGGATCAGGCGACCGCTTTTGCTGGAACCACACTTACGATGGGCGCGCTGGCCGCCCTCTTGGGGTTCACCGATCGGCAATGGCTCTTTTCCCTCGTGGAGCAGATAATTGCCAAGAACGGACGCGCGGCACTGGCCACACTGGCTACGGCCTCCCAAACGGGCCTTAATCCCCCGCGATTGGCGCGTGACCTGCTAGAGATCTTCCGGCACCTCTGGATCCTTGCCTCTTGCAACGACCTGCCTGGCTGCCAGGATATTCCGGCCTCCGAAACCGACCGCCTACGCGAGTTGGCGTCACGAGCGGCCTGCCCCGAATTCCAGCAGTGGTTTGCGCTGGCCTATCGGTGGGCCGATGATATCGGGCGGGCAAAATGGCCGCAGCTGGCCCTGGAGGCGATGGTCCTACAGATGATCCAAGTGGGACCGGCGCAGTCGGTAGAGGAGCTGTTGGCTCGCGTGGATGAGTTGATGGGAAGACCAGCGCCAGCAGCGGGGGAGCCAGTGCAGGAGACCAGCCCTGCTCCGGCGTCTCCCGCATCTTGGACCACATTCCTCGACACGCTGCGAGCCGCCAAGCCGCAGTTCGTTTCGATCCTGGAACATGGCGAACTTTTAAAGGCAGACGCGTCGGGCGTGGAGTTGCGATACGCCAAGCATTCGATCTACGGCGAGATGCTCAAAGAGCCTGGCAGGAGCGCCCAGTTGACCGACTTGCTGCAAGCACATTTCGGACCGTCCTGCCGCCTGGTCGTGACCGCGAGCGAGACATCATCCGCCGAACCTGCCCCGGAACAGGCCCGCGAGGCTGCACGCCAACGCCAGGCGGCGGCGCACCGGGCCGCAGTAGAACACGCCTTGGTACGAGAGGCATCCGAGCTGTTCGGCGCCGAGATTACGGAGATTAAGACCCATGAACCCACTTGATCGACTGATCCAGGGATTGACGAAACTGCCCGGAATCGGACAGAAGACCGCAACACGGCTGGCCTTCCACCTCCTCCGGGCGCCCGCCGACGACGCGCGGGAATTGGCCGACGCCTTGATCCACGTGAAATCGACCCTTCGCCTCTGTTCTGACTGCCTTGCCTTTACTCCGGAGGACCCATGCGCGATCTGCCGCGATCCGCGGCGGGACCACGCCACGATCTGCGTGGTGGAGCAACCGGCCGATCTCTCTGCCATCGAATCTACTGGCGTATTCCGCGGGGTCTATCACATCCTCCACGGGGTCCTGGCGCCGCTCGAGGGGATCGGACCGGACGATCTTAAGGTCCGCGAACTCCTGACAAGGCTCAAGACAAGCCGCATACAGGAGATCTTTGTTGCGACCAATCCAACGGTAGAGGGGGAGGCAACGGCCACGTATCTGGCCGGGCTGGTCAAGCCTCTAGGCTGCAAATTGACTAGGATTGCCAGCGGTATCCCGGTAGGCAGCGAGGTCGAATATACCAACCATCAAACCCTGGCGGTTGCCATCCAGGAACGCCGAACGTTCTGAGGCATTGACAGCAGCTTCCGCTCTGCCCTACGATAGCTCCCGATGTCGTTCATTAACGAGCAGACCAAAGAGATTAACTGCAAGATCCTCTATTTCGGTCCGCCGCTCTGCGGCAAATCGACCACGCTGCGAACGATTTGTCATCAGGTTCAGGGGAACAAGACCGAACCGATCTCCATCGGTAACGGCGAGGATCGAACCCTCTTTTTCGACTTTGTCCCGCTGACCGTGGGCAAGATAAGGGATTTTACCATTAGACTGCACCTTTACACCGTCCCGGGCCAGGCGGCCTACACCGCCAACCGCAAGATCATCGCCAAGGGGGTGGATGGAATCGTATTCATAGTCGATTCTCAGGTCCAAAAAATGGAAGAGAATCTCACCAGCTTAAAAGAGCTGCGTGCAATCTGCGAGAGCGAGGGGCATACGTGGGGATCTATTCCGATGGTGATCCAGTACAATAAGCGCGACCTGCCGCAAGCGGCCCCGCTCCCAGCCCTACGCGACGCGCTGAACCCCCTAAAGGCCCCCGATTTCGAAACGGTGGCCACGACCGGCACGGGCGTGATGGATGCCCTCAAGGCAGTCGGCCTGCTCGTCCTGCGCAGCCTCAAAGAACCTCGCTGATCCCATCAAGTTGGGACTTTTTGCCAATCCTTGAGGAAGCGTTCTAGACCTATGTCGGTAAGTGGGTGTTTGGCGAGTTGCTGAAGGACGCCGAACGGCATTGTGCAGACGTCGGCGCCTAGCAGGGCAGCATCGCGCACATGGACCGGATTGCGCACGCTGGCGACAAGGACCTTGGTGGGAAACTGATAATTGCGATAGATCGTGACAATCTGCTCGATCAGCTCCATCCCCTCCTCGGAGACATCGTCCAGTCGCCCGATAAACGGGCTTATGTAGGTTGCCCCGGCCTTGGCGGCAAGCAGTGCCTGAGTAGGCGAGAAACAGAGGGTAACGTTCGTCCTTATATTGTCCTTTGCCAGGGTTCGCACTGCTTGCAGGCCTTCTTCTATAAGCGGAATCTTCACGACGACGTTGGGCGCAATGTCGGCTAGTTTGCGTCCCTCATTCACCATCGCCTCCGCCATGGTGCCGACCACCTCCAGATTAACGGGTCCCTTCACCTCGGCCACGATATCCTTGATTACGTCCCTAAATGGCCGGCCGGTCTTGGCCACCAACGAGGGGTTGGTGGTAACGCCATCCAGGCAGCCCATGGCATTGGCCTGGCGGATCTCGCCTATATCGGCGCTATCAATGAAGAATTGCATGGCATAACTCCTTTATCGATTTCTTCTCAACCGGGTGAACCCATTCCGGGGCTATCATGCTTAAGGGCTCCAAGACAAATAGTCTTTTTGCCAGTTCTGGATGTGGGATAGTAAGGACCGGTGTGGCTAGCACCAGGTCATCGTAAAACAGGATGTCGAGATCAATAGGGCGCGGCTGCCATCTTTCTTCGTCCGAGCGGATCCTTCCCAATCTGCGCTCGATCTCGTGGCATATCTCAAGGAGACTGTGGGGCTCGAGAGAGCTAGATATCTTCACGACCCCGTTGCAATAATCCGGTTGTACCTCCTCTGGGCTCTTCGTCATGGCAGGGTATTCCAGCCATGGGGATATTTCGAGCACCTGAATTGTCGGATGCGCCCGCAATATGGCGACCGCCCGATCGCAGTTGCCCCGCCGATCCCCCAGATTAGCTCCGACGCCTAGAAAGACTGTAGCCATGACCCCTCACAGGAGTTCGCGCAGGCGGTCGATCGCTTCCGATATCCTCTCCTTAGTGGCCGTTAGCGCAAAGCGGACGTAACCCTCCCCTTCGGCGCCAAAACCGGTGCCAGGAGTAATGACGACACCGGCACGTTCCAGAAGTAGTGTGGCAAACTCCGCGGAGCTCATCCGGTTGGGGACCTGTGCCCAGACATAAAAAGTTGCTTTTGGCGCTGTCACCGGCCAGCCGATACGGCTTAACCCTGCCACCAGGCAATCGCGGCGCCGCTGATAGCTCGCCCGAATCGGCTGCACCAGTTCGGGCGCTGTGAGCGCAGCGATCCCCGCGGTCTGAACGGCGCCGAACACGCCGGAGTCGAGATTTGTCTTCATCTTTGCCAGGCCCTGGACAATGGCAGGATTCCCTACCGCGAACCCGATCCGCCAACCGGTCATGTTAAAGGTCTTCGAAAGAGAATGAAATTCGATTCCCACATCCATGCCGCCTGGGCACTGAAGCAGGCTCACAGGCCTCTCCCCGTCGTAAAATATCTCCGCATAGGCCGTATCGTGGGCCAAGATAAGATTATGGCGTTTCGCAAATAAGATGGCCTCGGCAAAAAATTCCCTAGTGGCAACTGCTGCCGTTGGATTGTTAGGATAGTTGATCCAGAGAAGTTTCGCCTTACGCGCCACCTCGGCCGGAATAGCGGCAAGGTCGGGGAGGAACCCCCGGTCCGCGCGCAGAGGCAGAAGATGCGGCGTGGCCCCCACGAAGAGAGCGCCGCTGGTATAGACGGGATAGCCAGGGGACGGCACTAGAACGACCTCCCCTGGATTTACGAAGGCCCACGGCAGATGGGCAATCCCCTCCTTGGAACCGATTAACGCCAGGCACTCTCGATCGGGATCGAGTGTAACGGCATAGTGCCTTTCCATCCAGCCGCAGGCCGCCTCGCGGAAGTTGCGTGTCCCTGCATATGGGGGATACCGGTGGTTGGTCCTATCGGCTGCCCCGCGTGCTAGCGCCGCAAGGATCGGCGGCGGCGTCGGTTGATCGGGATCGCCGATACTCAAGTCGATCAGATCCATCCCGGCCGCCTGGAGTGCTCCCTTCTTCCGGTCAAGTTCGGCAAAAACGTATGGCGGCAGTTGTTGTAAGCGGGTCGCTAGTTGCATAAGATCTGCCGTCTCAGTGGGCGCCGCGCTCGGTTTGTAACACATCCTCCATCGTGTAGAGTCCCGGCGAATGGCGCACCACCCACTTCGCGGCACGAAGCGCCCCTTCACAAAAGAGGCGTCGATCCGATGCCTGATGGATAAGGGTGATCGTATCGTGCGGTCCGCAAAAGGCCACTGCATGTGTCCCGACTGTGTCCCCCTCCCGCCGCGAGGTTACGGTAATACGTTCCTCGCCACATCCGGCCGCCTCTGAAATTGCGTTGCGCAGCTTGAGTGCCGTTCCACTGGGGGCGTCTTTCTTATGTAGATGATGGGTCTCCTCGATCATCACCTGATACTGCGGGCCAAGTCGCCGGGCGGCCTCGCGCACCCACTGGGTAAGCAGGGTTATGCCCAGGCTCGTATTGGGGGTCTGGACGATCGGGACCTTCTCGCTTGCCGCGCGAATCGCGGCCACCTCCGCCGACCCGAGCCCTGTGGTGGCGATCACCATCGGCATCCCTCGCTCGGCTGACAGCCGGGCATGGGAGGCTGTAGCAGACGGGACGGTGAAATCTATTACCACAGCGCCTGTCCGCGCACATTTGGTTAACGGTGCAGACGAAGAGACCAACCCGACTACTTTTATCGCTGGGTCCTCTTTGGCCATCTCCAAGAGGAGCCGGCCGAATCGGCCAGTCGCCCCCCCGATGATTATCGGCAACACTACCGTATCGGTCATTGCGGCACGATCCCTTTCAATGCGTATTTAAGTTTTTCCTTGTTAGCGAGGCCCATCGAAGTGAGCGGCAGGCGGAATTCTTCGCGACACTTGCCGCACCATGATAGCGCCGTCTTCACCGGGATCGGATTTGATTCCAGAAAGAGGGCCTGAATCCCCGCATACAGATCGCGATGAATGCGGGCGGCGGTCCCGTGGTCTCCTGCGCTTATGGCATCCCATTGTTTTGCCATCGGCTTGGCCAACAGGTTAGCGGCGGCGGAAATGGCGCCCCGATACCCGATCGCGTAGAGAGGATAGTTAAGCGTGTCTTCGCCGGAGAGGCAGATGAAGTCGGTAGGAACGCGTGCCAGGGTCTCGGTGGCCTGAGCAAGCGAGCCGGAGGCATCTTTCAGCCCTACTATATTCGGCAACAGAGCCAATCGTCCGACGGTTTCCGGCAGGAGATTAACACCCGTGCGGCCGGGGACATTGTAGAGAACGATCGGGCTGTCCACCGCGCCCGCCCCCGCAGCCACCGCCATCCGGGCGCGCTCCACTGCCGCGGCCGTGGCATTTGCCCCCGACCCGGCGATTACCGGCACCTGTTTCCGCGCGGCCTCCACTGTCAAGCGAATAACCCCCACGTATTCTTCGTTGCTAAGGGTGCTCGCCTCGCCGGTCGTCCCGCACGGCACAAGCCCATCAACGCCTTCGCCTATCAGCCACTCGATCAGACCGCGCAGCGACACCTCATCCACGCGCCCTTCGGCAAACGGGGTGATCAGAGCGACATTAAGACCCGTGAACATAGCAAGGCTCGTGTTAGATGACGATCTGGCCGGTAAACTGCACTTGGGCCGGGCCCTGGAGGAAAACATGGTTGGTGTCCCGATCCCATTCCACCGTCACCTTCCCCCCACGCTGCTCAATGGCCACCTTTCGTTCCGTCAGCCCGTTTAGCACGGCTGCGATACCGGTTGCACAGGCCCCGGTTCCGCAACCGTCCGTCTCCCCAGTCCCCCGCTCCCACACTCGCAGTTCGATCTCCTGCGCCGAGAGCGGCCGGGCGAACTCGACATTCGTGCGGCGCGGAAAGAGATGAAAATGCTCGATCATCGGTCCAAGTTTTTCGACCGGAAATTCTCGTGGGTCCTCGACGAATATTACACAGTGGGGATTGCCCACCGAGACACAGGTTATCCGCAGCTCGCGCCCTTCGAGTTTGAGCGGACGATTTATGATCCGCCCGTTGAGATTAACCGGGATCTCCTTCCCTTTCAACCGAGGTTCGCCCATGTCGACTCGGTACTGATTGGCATGGCACTTGACCTCGCGAATCCCGCCGAGCGTCTCGATCGTCACTGCCTTTTTTTGCGTCAAGGAATGGTCGAAGATGTATCTCCCCACGCACCTAATGCCGTTGCCGCACATCTCGGCCTCGCTCCCGTCAGGATTGAAGGCCTGCATTCGAAAGTCGGCCGTGCGGGATTTGCGGATCAGCAGGAGTTGATCCGCCCCAACCCCCGTCCGTCGCTGGCACAATTGGCGCGCAACCTTGCCGGGGGCCTCGATCAGGCCGGCTGTGCAGTCGAAGATAATGAAGTCGTTGCCGGTGGCATACATCTTGGCAAACGGACGGGCCTTTACTTTAGAATTCGCCATCGATCGACCAGCTCCTGTGGATAACTAATATATCTTATTGATTTAAATAGCTTTTTTAAAGTGGCACTAATGATATCAGACCGCCTGCTTTTTTGTCTAGTGCTTTGTCTGGCATCCCTATCCCCTGCGGAAAAAGAGGGAGACGATCTCCGCGCACCACTGGGTCCCGGCACGGGTGCAGATCGTGCGGTTCCCCTGGCGAAAATTAGTTGGATTGATGTCGTAGATGTCCCAGCGATCAGGGATGGTAAGGATGGCCACGCACATTGGGCAGCGCTCGTTCAGATTAACTGCGGCACCTAGTGGCTGTGTCGGCGCACCGTGGAGATGCTGCGCCCAGTAACTGGCCCTCACTTCGGGGCGAAGTTGCTCCCATAGGGCCGATAAGAGGGCCTGATCCTCAGCCGACCGACCGTCGATAAGCTCCACCTTCCCCTCCCAACGAAATTGCATCTGCTGCGTCTGGTCAAAATAGCAACCCTCGTAAACCTGGCGCAGTTGTAAATGCCTCCACTTTTCAGAATCGGAGTAACAGACGCACCCGATCGCGTTGCGACTAGTGACATAGCGCCAGTGGACCGTGCGCACATGCGGGTGCCCATCGGCATCTACCGTCGCAATCTGCCCATAGGCAGGATGGACCTCATCGGTAAACGCCGTGATGATACGGTCCATCTGTAACAAGGTTCGAACCCACTTCCAAGGGAATTTCTAATTATTGATTCGCCGTCCCGATTGCCGATGCCGCAAGGCGCCCGCCAGCTTGCCTTCGGCAATCTGTCATGCGCCTTGCAACGCCGTGGTCGCCTCTTGACGTAGCAACGCTCACGCCGCCAAAACAGCGGCGGCATTCGCCTTGCACTTCCCCTTTGCCTTTTCCTTCCCAGCGACTCGCAAGAAAAAGAAAGAGCAAGTTGAAGCCGGGGCCACGGGGCAAGTTCTCCCCCCGCACCTCCGAACTTGCCCAGTGGCAGACTCGCTCCGTCCGATTCCTGGTTCTGAGACCAATTGTTGTTTGGGTTGTACCGCGCCCGCCGCCTTCTCTCCGGTCGCGTAGGCTGGCCGTACTGCATAAGGAACCCGGCCTGCGCCTCCCCGCCCCACCGGGGAACTTTCGTCCCCGGTTCCGCCCCATCCTTTTGATCGGGGACAAGGCGCGCTCCGTGATTGCTGTGAAGTTCACAAAAAACGCATGGCTGCAAGTTTATGCTTGCGCATAATATGCTTATAACATATTCATGCTGCCATGAAAAACGGAATCCATCATTTTGAGCCACGTATTGCCGCGATTTACGATCATCTCTATGCAAATTCATCCTTCAAAACTCCGAAGACGATTGCTGTCGAGGTTCAAAAAATTCTTCACACATGCATTTTCATCGAACAAAAGGCCATTCCCGGTTCTCCTGCCATTTCCTTTACGGCGACCGAGAACAAAGAATTACTTTCCGGCGAAAGCAAAACCGCTTCTGAATTTGCAAAATATTTCCGAAGTGTATTTCTGAAAATGGTTAAAGAGACTGAACGGTATCCAGCAAAGACGATAATGGAAATTAGTGACTTCGACCTCACGTATGCGTGCAAGCAACTAGAAGACATCTGGATTTCAGATCCGTCACGAGATGTTTTCGGTGATGCTGTCGAGTTGTTTCGTTCTTATTGGTCAAAATCTCACGGTGGTCAATTTTTCACAGACCCGCATGTGACATCTCTTGCGATTAAACTTTTGGATTTTGACCCGCAAGATGGAGACGACCTTGTTGATATTACCGCTGGGACTGGTGGTTTTTTGCTCGCTGGCGTTAACTATCTAGAGCAAAAATTCGTTAAGGCCGGCAAGATGGATGTCAAAGAATTACAGGATTTAGTTGAAAAAAGTATGATTGGTCAAGAGCTTGACGCAGACGTAGGGGAGGTTGGCAATGCTGCAATCTCGTCTCGTTTGGGACACAACAGCGCAATAATCCACAAGGGCAACTCCTTGTTCGTGGAAAGCGAGGGCAAAAGCCCAATCAGACTAGGAAAACATCGCTGTGCAGCGACCAACCCACCGTTCGGAACAAAAATTACAATCAAAGACCCATCAATTCTGAATCAGTTTGAGATAGCTAAAGCGGCAGGAAAAGGAAGCCGTCTTAAACCTTGTTCGCCAGATGTTCTTTTTCTCGAACGAAATCTCAGTATTTTGAAACCCGGCGGGCGGCTCGCAATCGTTTTGCCGTTTCAAATTCTGTCCGGACCGCAAACGCTTTGGGTAAGAGAGTGGCTGCTCCAGAACGCTCGAATCAAGGCAGTGATCGATTTGCCTTCTGAAACATTTCAACCATACACAGGGACAAAGGCTTCTTTGGTTGTGTTGGTCAAAGACGGATTGGGGAAAGCGGGAGTGCATAAAGAAAATATTTTTATGGCCTGCCCGAAATGGATTGGCCACGACCGAAGAGGGAATCCGATGTATAAAGTCTCGCCGGATGGAAAATCCACTGACAACATTTTGACGGACTTTCCAGAAGTTGAGAAGGCATACGAGGTGTTCGTCGCAGGTAAAGAACCATCTTCCGTATCATCAGCCGCTTTTACTATCACAGCAGATCAGATTGCTTCTGCACGTGAGTTAAGAATTGATGCGTGGTTTCACCATCCTCATCATGTGCAAGCATCCACTCTTCAGACGTCGCGCACGTCACAAGCTCGGAAAACTGCCAAGCTCAAAGACCTTGTTTCGCGGATTTTTTTCCCGGGGAGGTTTAAGCGATTATACATCGACAAAACATCATCATCTGTCCCTTTTCTTGGTGGCACTAACATATCGCAGTTGCTTATCGTAACCGACAAATGGCTCTCCCCTTCTAACCCACATCTGAATGATCTCACAGTTGAGAAAGGTTGGATTTTGGTTACACGAAGCGGGTCAACAGGGATTGTCGCCCTCGTCCCTCCGGCTTGGGAAAACTTTGCAATTTCTGAGCACGTGATTCGAATTGTTCCGGATGAGAGCAAGCTATCCGGCGCTTATTTGTATGCGTTTCTAAAAACGGCTCATGCTCAAGCCGTAATTCGACGCGGAGTGTTTGGTTCAGTCATCGACGAAATCAGCCCTGATCACTTGGGAGAGATGGAAGTGCCCTTGCCGCGAAATAAAGCCGAGCTTGATTCAATCGTGCGCCCTATTAAGGAAGGAGAAGCCGCTCGACAAACTGCAATCTCCAAGCTTGAAAACGCATCGAACATTTTTGAAGAAAGAGTTATTCTGAATCACTGACCGAGCGACGTTCCCTTGACGGCTCGTTGCGCATGTCTCTCCACGATTTTTTTCATCAAATCGACCAATTCGT
>JACPFG010000035.1 GCA_016183125.1 Deltaproteobacteria bacterium | reverse complement strand
CAGGGCGACTCGGACGGCGACGGCTTGGCCGACGGCCTGGAGGCCGGCATCATTAATCCGTACCCGGCGTCGGCCGAATGCCTGGGGTTGCAGACCGCCGGATCAAATTTTGCCGGGATCGGGGCTATGCAATTGCTCAATCCCGATTCCGATAACGACGGACTCCCCGACGGCGCCGAGGATGCCAATCATAATGGTTGGCTCGACCCAGGCGAAACCGATCCGAGCGTGGCCGACACCGATGGCGACGGGCTTGGGGATTATCTGGAGGTGACCGGCGAAACGACGGTTGTCCCGACAGCGAGGAAGGGGCCGACCCGCCGGCAGGCGGCGGGATCCCTGCGGCATGGGACGGGCAACTCAAGGGATGCAGGGGGAAGCAACCGGCGGCGGGCGGGTCCGGTGGGCCGGGGGCCCCGACCCCCAGCAGCAGCCCCGGCAGCGAGGCGGCGGAATTTTACGGCGGACGGATAGATGGCGGCGGCGGTTGCACGCTGATCCCCGCAAAATCGCGCTTGTCGAACGCTCCGTCAGTGCCATAGGCTTGCCCCACCTGCCTGGGGGAGGGAGATAAGGATAGCCATGCCTCGCCCATGCGCGCTCATATTGTTCCTCTTGTTCTGCGGCATCGCAGTCGTCGCCGACGCGGCAACGCCGTTGGTCCCCCACAACGATATCGGTGTAGATGTTACCGAAACGAAGATCGATATCTGCAATGACCTGGGGACGTGCTTCGCCGACACCGATGGCGACGGCGTCCCAGATCAGTTCGATAACTGCGATCAACTGGCTAATCCAGATCAGGCAAACCTAGATGGAGACAGTTTCGGAGACGCCTGCGACAACGATCTCGACGCGGATGGATTGGCGAACGAGGCCGACAATTGCCCGCGTGCGGCCAACATCAAGCAGGAGGATGCAGATCGGAACAGACCCGGATCTTCCCGATACCGACGGTGACAAGATCTGCGACGGTCCGGGATGGGGTTATCTGGGAGGCGCCACACTCTGCCTTCGACCATCGGATAATTGCCCGCTCGTAAAGAATCCGAACCAGACCGATCAAGATGAAGATGGAATTGGCGATCCATGCGATGCCGACCCCGCGCACGCCTTTGGCGCGGCCGATTCGGACGGCGACGGATTTGCCGATGCCTTCGATCCATGCCCGCATATTCGCGATCTGGCCGTGTCAGGTGGCGGCGATCTCGACGGGGACGGGGCAGGGGATCCCTGCGATCCGGATGACGATAATGACGGCCTGGCCGATTGGGTAGAGGACGCCATGGAGGTGTTGGCCCTGCGCGGTGGGACGGCGACCGATACCGACAGGGATGGGATAGTCGACGGCAAGGATAACTGTGCGACGGTGCCGAATGCCGACCAGCGCAATACCGACGGCGATCTCTACGCCAACGGCACAGGTGGCGGAGATGCCTGCGATCCGGATGACGACAACGACGGGCTAACTGACATAGTGGAGAGCGCCGATCCGCGCCTGCACGGCTGGGAGCCGGACAGCGATCATTACGGCCTGACCGGCTATGACGACTACTGCGACGGACCGGGAACAGGATACGGAACGATCGCCGCCACCCGCTGCCAGCCGTCAGATAATTGCGGGGTCCGATTCAACGCCGATCAGATGGATGAAGACGACAACGGTGTCGGCGATGTCTGCGATATGGAAGGGATAGGCGACATGGACGCCGACCTGGTGGCCGACGCACTCGATACCTGCCCGCTGGTCGCCAATCCCGACCAGGCGGATAGCGATTTCGACGGGGCGGGGGACATATGCGATCCGGACGATGATGGTGACGGGATCCAGGATACGCTAGATAATTGCATCTTTACCTACAATACCGACCAGCTCGACACGGATCTGGACGGCCTGGGCGATATCTGCGATCCTGCCAATCTCGCCGCCGATCTGGATGCCGAGGATCCGTCTATTATCCAACTTGGCGGGGGAGCTGGCGGGTGTTCACTCATCCTGTCGGTGAGGTGAGGAGTCCGCAGGTAGGAGATCCTGAGACTTCAGTCTTGCGCCGGCCAACCCCCAAATCATACTATTCATCAATAAAATCGGCCTATTATATTGTCGACCTGGCAGTCTAATTGGCACACTCCTTGCTTTTGTATTATCCCGCATGGGACGTCTCGTCTATCTACTTATCGGTCTTTTTCTATCGACCTTTGCCGACCTTCCGGCGGGATGGGCAGCGTCATTCAAGGGCTGTGAGGTTATCACGGTGGGGGCGTCTACTAGCGGGCCCTATTATCCGATCGAATTTCCAGCGACGTCGTGGGATCAGATAGGAAAATATGTAGAGCAGGGCCCCTCTTTCGAGATGGCCCACCTCCCCTTGTGGGTGTCGTGGGACGCAATTCAGAACCATATCGATCAGAAGCACTGTACTTATAAGGGCACTGACGGGAATGTCACGCTGGTAAGATTTTATGAACGAACCTACTTATATCTCGCCAAGCCGATTACCCTTAAGCCGCACGGCGGGGGGAAATTCATCCTTGAGCATGTTCCCAACGATATCAAACCGCTTAGGATCATGCCGGGACCGGGATTCGCGGATGGCGATGCCGCCTGCTCCATCACGCTTCCAGGTAACGCTGAGATAAGGCTTGGGGGCGATCTGCGCAAGAAATATCTGGCTGGTGATTACTGGACGTTTAATTCCCTAACAAATCCGCAAGCGCCGTCTTGGGGCGGTTCGCACAATAGGATTCAAGATAGTCGGATCGATTTCGTCAATGGTAACGGTATACGCGTTGAGAAAGGGATCTCGAATCAGGTGATACGCACGGAGTTCCTAGATGTGACGGGAGAGCCGATCCTTCTGAAAGACGCCAGCGGTGCCGCCACCAACGAAGGGCTGCCGGCCCCTCAGAAGGTCCAGGCGCTCTATCAGGCGTATGGAAAATACGAGATCGCGATGGATGTGGCGCCTGGTGTTAACAAGGTCGAGCTCTTCGGTGGATCAAATCCCGGGGGGACGGAGGGGACATTCCATCCGATAGCCCTGCAGCCGAACGATTACGCTAAAAAAGGGTGTTTCGACGTGCATGGGATGGGGCCACACTTAAAACTGCCGCTCTCCCTCTCTGTCGGCTTTGGAGCGGGGATGGCAGATTATCAGAAATTGGCCTACTACGTCACCGCGGTTGCACACAAGGTGGAAGTTCCTGCAGGGACAAGCCCGTGTGCCGTCGGATTCGATGGGGCCGGAACGACCTCGGCCTTTTCAAAGGGGACGTTTCTCCCAGTTGGCGATATCGATAAGGATGGGAAGGTGGCCGGCTGCGAGGGGGCGCCTGCCCTTCCTGATCCTTGCGGCGTCGATACGGACAAGGACGGATGGATCGATTCGGTGGATAATTGCGAGGCAAAACCAAACACCGATCAGCTTGACACCGACGGGGATGGCCTTGGCGATCCGTGCGACTCCGATCCGCAGCAGTGCCCGCAGGGGACGGAGCTGGTCGACGGCGCCTGTCAGCCGGTCGTCAACTGCTCTCCCGGTTCTGCTTGGGACGGGGCGACTAAGAGTTGTGTCGCTGCCCTATCTGATGAAGACACGGAGGGGGAGGGTGACGACGGATTAGACGAGGAGATCGTCGTGCCGCCGCCTGAAACGGGCGGGGGTGGGGATGGAAAGGCCACCGCCGAGACAGGAAATGGAGTGACTGGGGGCACTGGCGATAGCGTGTCGGCTACGTCATCCAGCGAAGGCGCGGCAGAGGCCGGCAGCGAGGATGCGACGGTGCCAGATACCGGCAGCTCGTTTGGGAACACCGCGCTCAAACCGAATGGGGAGAATATCGAGGTAGTCGATTTAGAGCAGGCAGAGGAGGCGCAGCAGACGCAAACGGGCGACGGCCAAACCGATGGCTGTGCCGGCGGGTTATATGTTAATTGCGGTGTGAACGCCCCCGTCAAGGAGGGATGGCTCAAGTGCAGCTTAACGCCCGACAGCGCCCCGGCCACACCTGTGGATCATGCCCTATGGCTACTGTTAGGGGCTTGCGTTTTCGGGCTGACCATCTATAGATTGCGCGGTGATGGAAACTCCCATCGGATCAAGCCCCGTCGTCGTCATCGGAGCGGGGCTCGCCGGCAGCGAGGCAGCTTGGCAGTTGGCCGCGGCCGACGTTCCAGTCGTCCTCTACGAAATGCGGCCCGTAAGAGGGACGCCCGCGCATCGCACAGACCGTTTCGCAGAGCTGGTCTGCAGTAACACGCTCCGTTCCGACGATCCGACAAACGCCATCGGTTGTCTTAAAGAGGAGATGCGAGCGCTGGGCTCGCTTGTTATCTCCGCTGCCGATGCCCACCGTGTCCCCGCCGGCAAGGCCCTGGCGGTCGATCGGGAGGGATTTTCCCGGCATATCACGGATAGATTGGCCGAGCATCCGCGTGTAAGGATCCTCCGGGAGGAGGTGCCGTTACTTCGCCCCTTGCTTGAGCGCGACCTCACGGTAATAGTCGCCACCGGTCCGCTCACATCCGATTCGCTTGCGTGCGATATCCTGGATCTTACGCATACAAACGCGCTTTACTTTTACGACAGCCTCGCTCCCCTCGTAGCGGCCGAGACGGTAGACATGAGCAAGACCTTCCGCGCCTCCAGGTACGGGATGGGTGACGGGGATGACTACATCAACTGTCCGATGACGCGACCGGAATACGACGCATTTGTCCAGGCGGTCATCGCGGCCGAGCAGGTCCCTGTGAGAGATTTCGAGGATCCTAAATACTTCGAGGGGTGTCTGCCGATAGAGGTGATGGCGGAGCGCGGGATAGACACCCTTAGGCACGGGCCTATGAAACCTATGGGGCTGGCGGACCCGCGCGCAGGGGCCATGCCACCTCACGCCGTGGTCCAGTTGCGCCAAGATAATGCGGCCGGGACCGTCTATAATATGGTCGGCTTTCAGACGCGGATGAAGTGGCCGGAGCAACTCCGGATCCTCCGAATGATTCCGGGGCTGGAGCGGGCCGAGTTTCTGCGCCTGGGCGCCATGCATCGCAACACGTACATAAACGCGCCATTGCTTCTGGATGAACATCTACATTTCAAAACCCTTCTTCGGCGTGATCCCTACGCGGGTCTCAAACCTCGGGAGGGGGCTCCGCCCAGCAAGCTTGGGCAGATCGTTCATCAGCGTTCGGTGCTTCCGGTCGCCACTGGCGACCGGCTCCACCTCGCGCCCCCCGGCCTTCGGCCGGCGCCCCCACCCCAGGCCCCGCTCCGGGATCACCCCTCCGAGGGTTTTGAAATGAATGGCCTCTACTTCGCCGGACAGATCGTAGGTGTAGAGGGCTATGTAGAGTCTGCCGCCATGGGCCTATGGGTCGGTCTCTGTGTAGGCACGCGGGCGGGGAAGATCGTTCCACCGCCGCAGACGACCGCGCTCGGTTCGCTGATCAATCACGTTGCGCATGGGAATCCATCGCATTTCGAGCCACAGAATGCGCACTGGGGATTGACGCCCGCCTTGGCCTCTGCAGGCGGGAAGGCAGGCCGCAAGGCAGTTTTTTTGGCCAGGGCACGAGACGATTTTGCCGCCTGGCTTACCCAAATTGGTTCGGATAATAAATCTGTTGCAATCCGACGCGACGCGGGGTAGAGCCGACCAATGCTAGATCTCCTTCAAACCTTTGATCATTATCTGCACGGCGAACGGGATGCCTCGCCGCACACACGGAAAAACTACCTGGCGGACCTGAGGGCCTTCTTTCAATATATCTATACATCTCAACCCGGCTTTCCCAGATCGGGGACGGATGGGTTGAAACGGATCACGGTCGAGAGCCTGCGCGGCTATCTGGCAACGCTGCTCAAGCGGCATCATCCAGCCTCGGTCGCGCGCAAACTCGCCTCCCTTCGCACCTTTCTACAATTTTGGGTGCGCCAAGGGGTGTTGGAGGGGAATCCGGCCAAGGAGATTGCCACCCCTAAGGTCCCCAAAAGGGTCCCGAAATTTTTAAGCATAGACGAGACAGTGGCCCTGCTCGACATCCCGCGCGGGGAAGGTGTGCTAACCATGCGCGACAAGGCGATGATGGAGCTTATCTACTCCTCCGGTCTGCGTGTGAGCGAGCTAGTCGGACTCAATGTGGACGATATCGACCTGGCGGCGGGCCAGGTACGGGTGCTGGGGAAGGGACGCAAGGAACGGATCGTCCCGGTAGGAGCTAAGGCGTGCCAGGCGGTAGCCAAGTATCTGGAGAAGCGCTCGGAGATAGTCACTGGTCAGGTGCCGGCGCTCTTTTGTAATAGGCGCGGGGGGAGGCTAACCGCGCGCAGCGTGGAGCGAATGGTACGCAAGTACATCCGGGAATCGGGACTTAACAAGCATGTTACTCCGCACGTCCTTAGACATACATTTGCCACGCATCTGCTCAATCAGGGGGCCGACCTGCGGGGGATCCAGGAGCTGCTCGGGCACGCCAGCCTCTCCACGACGCAAAAGTACACGCACGTCGGCATCGATCAACTGATGGCCGTGTACGACAAGAGCCATCCTAAGGCCTGACGAACGAATGATCCGCTCTACGACGATCCTGGGGGTGCGGCGGGACGGCAAGGTCGCCCTGGCTGGCGATGGCCAGGTGAGTCACGGCAACACGATAATCAAACAGAAGGCGTGTAAGATCCGCCGGATGCAGGCATTTCCGGTGATTGCGGGATTCGCGGGTGGCGCGGCCGACGGATTCACTTTATTTGAGCGATTTGAGGGGAAGCTGGAAGAATTTCGAGGCAATCTGCTGCGCGCTGCCGTGGAGTTGGCCAAGGATTGGCGGATGGACAGGGCGCTGCGCCGGCTGGAGGCCCTCCTACTGGTGGCGAGTGACGAGGAGATCCTGATAATCTCCGGCAACGGCGATGTGGTTGAGCCGGACGACGACATCGCTGCGATCGGTTCAGGCGGCCCCTATGCGGTGGCAGCCGCGCGCGCGCTTATCCGGCACACTCCCCTTTCAGCCAGGGAGGTCGTAGCCGAGGCGATGCGGATCGCCAGCGAGATCTGCGTCTTCACTAATCCTGAGATCACGATCGAAGAGCTGCCATGACGGTCACCGCTAATTTTACCCCTAGGGAAATCGTCAGCGAACTCGACCGCTTCATCATCGGCCAGACTGCCGCCAAGAGGGCGGTTGCTATCGCGCTGCGCAATCGCTGGCGACGGATGCAGGTCACAGGCGAGATTAAGGACGAGATCCTTCCGAAGAATATCATAATGATAGGCCCTACGGGGGTCGGCAAGACAGAGATCGCCCGACGGATTGCCCGGCTGGCCGGCGCCCCATTTATAAAGGTGGAGGCCTCTAAATTCACCGAGGTTGGCTACATCGGCAAGGACGTCGAATCGATCATTCGCGATCTGACCGACATGGCGATCAAGATGGTCCGCGAGGAAGAGTCAGCCAAGGTAGCAGTTCGCGCCCAGGAGGCGGGGGAAGATCGTCTCCTCGACCTTCTCCTGGCCGGACGGACGGCGGTACAGTGGACGGCTAATTTCGGTCTTCCGCCCGAGGCAAATCCAGAGCTGGTACGGCAGAGACTACGTGAGGCCCTGAGGCGGGGCCAGTTGGCCGATGAGAAGGTGGAATTGCCTATGCCGCCGGCTAGTATCATCCCGATGGTGGAGGTGATGACGCCAGGGATCGGCGGAATGGAGGAGCTGGCCGGCAACCTACGTGACATGCTGGGACAGTTGCAGCAGCCCGGCAGGCGCAAGCGGCACCTGCGGGTCCACGAGGCCCTGCAGGGCGGTAAAGCTGGCGATCGAGCGTGTGGAGCAGAACGGCATCGTATTCTTAGATGAGATCGACAAGATCGCCGGCCGTGAAAAGGGCCACGGGCCGGATGTGTCGCGCGAAGGGGTGCAGCGCGATATCCTGCCGATCGTAGAAGGGTCCACTGTTTCGACCAAGTACGGAATGGTCCGCACGGAGCATATCCTATTCATAGCGGCCGGGGCATTTCACATATCCAAGCCCTCCGATCTAATTCCGGAGCTGCAAGGACGGTTTCCGATCAGGGTGGAGCTCGGCCCGCTTTCGCAAAGCGATTTTTACCGTATCCTGACCGAGACGCACAACTCGCTCATAAAGCAGTACTGCGCGTTATTGGCTACCGAGGGGGTAGATCTTAAGCTCACGGACGATGCGGTCCAGGAGATCTGCAAGATGGCCGTCCAGATCAACGAACAGACGGAAAATATCGGTGCGCGGCGGCTTCATACTGTCATGGAGCGGGTGCTCGACGAAATATCGTTCGTGGCGTCCGACCGTCGAGGCGAGCAGGAGTCGATCGACGCGGCCTACGTGCGCAAGGCCTTGGCCTCAATTGTGAACAACCGGGATCTTGCCCGCTATATCTTATGACGCGACACCTGCTCACCCTCTTCGATCTTTCGGGCGATGAGATCAATCGGCTGCTTGCGCGTGCCCGGTGGCTAAAGGCCGAGCGGCTAGCCGGACGACGGCATTTGCCGTTAGCGGGCAAGGCGCTGGCAATGATCTTCGAGAAACCGTCCACGCGCACGCGCGTCTCGTTCGAAGTGGCCATGTATCAGTTGGGTGGACACGCTCTTTACCTCTCTGCCGAGGGGTCGCAGCTTGGGCGCGGCGAGACATACGCCGACACCGCACGCGTCCTCTCCCGAATGGTAGATGGAATCATGGTGCGCACATTCGAGCAGGATCGGATCGCCGCGCTTGCGGCCGCGGCCACGGTGCCCGTTATCAATGGGCTGACAGATCTTTCTCATCCATGCCAGATATTGGCGGATCTGGTCACCGTAATGGAGGAGCGGGGCACCTTGGAGGGATGTCGAATCTGCTATGTCGGCGACGGAAATAATGTATGCAACAGTTGGATAGAGGCGGCCGTCCAGCTCGGTTTCACTCTAGCCGTGGCGACACCTCCCGGTTTCGAGCCGGCCGCGGTGTTGCGCGAGCGAATAGCACGCGATGGCCATCGGCATATAATGTTGGGCGACGATCCGCGGGTCGCGGTGGCCGGGAGCCACGTGGTCAACACCGACACCTGGGTGAGCATGGGCCAGGAGGGAGAGGATCTGGAGCGAAAGCGGGCGGTCTTTGCGCCGTTTCAGGTCAATCGTCGTCTCATGCAACATGCGGCGCCAGATGCGATAGTACTCCACTGCCTGCCGGCCCATCGAGGAGAAGAGATCACCGACGAGGTGATGGATGGACCGCAATCTCGCGTATTCGATCAGGCGGAGAATCGGCTCCACGCGCAAAAGGCGTTGCTCGAGATGTTGCTCGGTTAGCAACGGTTTCTCTATGTCGACACTGGTAGTCGTGGGAGCCCAATGGGGCGATGAGGGGAAGGGAAAGATCGTCGATCTCCTGACGCCGCAGGTAGATTTCGTCGTCCGTTTTCAGGGTGGAGCCAACGCCGGGCATACCTTAGTTATCGACGGACACACCACAATCCTCCATCTCATCCCCTCCGGCATCCTGCATCGCCGTGTGCGGACCGTGATAGGTAACGGCGTTGTGGTCGATCCAGTCGCGTGCGTGGAGGAGATCGGCATGCTCCGGCGGCGGGGCTATCTGCGCTCACGCGCCCAATTGGCGATAAGCGACCGGGCCCACGTGGTCTTGCCGCAGCACCGCGTCATCGATCTGATGCGCGAGCGGAGACTTGGGGCTGGTAAGATCGGGACGACCGGGCGTGGTATAGGCCCTGCCTACGAGGACAAGGTGGCCCGGGTGGGATTGCGCTTCGCTGAGCTAGTGCGGCCGCGACTACTAAAGACGCGTCTGCAGGCTATTCTACCGACAAAACTTTTGTACATTCGGAAGGTCCTGGGCGGGAGGGCCCCATCTGTCAGCGCGACCTACAGGCATTATGTGCGGCTTGGCCGGTTGCTTCGCCCGTATGTGCAAGACACATCGGCGCTCCTCCACGAGGCGATCCGCCAGCGACGTCGCATCCTGTTAGAGGGGGCACAAGGTGCGGCGCTGGACGTAGATCACGGCACTTATCCGTACGTTACCTCATCCACCACCGTGGCGGCCGGTGCATGCAGCGGGAGCGGGATAGGTCCCACCGCGATCGATCAGGTGCTGGGTGTAGCCAAGTCATATTGCACGCGCGTGGGCGAGGGACCATTTCCGACGGAACTGCCTGACCCGCTGGGACTGTTGTTAAGGGTGAAAGGGGCTGAGTTCGGCGCGACGACCGGGCGGCCCCGCCGCTGCGGGTGGATGGATGCGGTGGCGCTGCGTCATGCAGTGCGTGTTAACGGTTGCACGGCGCTTGCGCTGACGAAGGCGGATGTCTTGCAAGGACTGCCGTCGATCAAGGTGGCGGTGGCGTATCGGTTAGGACATAGTCGTTTGACGATGCTCCCAACGCATGTCGAGATACTTCGCCGCTGTCGGCCTATATACGAGACGCTGCCTGGCTGGCGAGGGGAGTTGCGAGATTGTCGCCGGGAATCGGATCTGCCAAAGGGGCTGCGCCTTTATTTGCGGCGGTTGGAAGAATTGACCGGCATCCCGGTGACGCTCCTGTCATTTGGGCCGGAGCGTCGGGACCACCTCTTTCTCCGTTCTATTTTCTGAACAGAGGAGCAATCGTTTCTCCTTGTATTCGGTGGGGTCGTATATTAATAGCGAGGGGAATTGATAATAATCATGGCTAAACGCCAAAGGAGGAGTGAGCGATGAAACGGATGGGAATGGTAGGGACCTGTGCAGGGCTGCTGCTGCTTGCCGGCGCGGCGGCTGCGGCGGAGTTGTCTGCGACAAAGTTCGGTTACGTCGACTTCCAGCGGGCGCTGAATGAAGTAGAGGAGGGCCGCAGGGCGCGTACGCAACTGAAGGGAGAGTTCGATCAGAAGCAGCGGCAATTGGAGGCGATGGAGGCCGAACTTAAGGGGTTGCAGACCGATCTCGAGAAGCAGCGTCTAATCCTCTCGGCAGATGCACTGCGTGAAAAGGAAGAGGTATATCGAAAGAAGGTGCTCGATCTGACCGAAAAGATGAACGCATACCGCGCTGAGTTGCAGGGGAAAGAGGTTCGGATGACCGGGGGAATCCTAAGCTCGCTCAAGGGGATTGTGCGGGAGATCGGGCAGAAAGAGGGATACACGATGATTCTGGAGAAATCGCAGGATGTCGTGCTTTATTCTCCCACCGATGCCGATTTGACCGAGCGAGTCATCAAGGCGTACAATGCCTTGCCGAAGGGGAAGCGCGGGGCTGAATAACTGAGCGACAATTACAATGGCTGTTGATCAACGATTATTGGAACTGCTGGTCTGCGTCCAGTGCAAGGGTGCCCTGACTCTCGTGGAGGGGGGGCGCGGTTTGCTCTGCGAGTCGTGTCAGCTCAAATTTCCCGTGCGCGACGATGTGCCCGTTATGCTGATGGAAGAGGCGCTAGATCTTAAGGGGAGCCGCCTAGGGGCGACCGGAAGGCCCGCCGGGGCCATTCCTGCGACTGGGCGAAAAACGGGGGCATCTGCGCATTTTCGCGTTACGGCCGGGCCGAGTGCGGGTCAGGAATTTTCCATCGAGCCGGGGTCGTGCAAGGCCATTGGGCGGGCTATCAACGATCCTAATAAGACGACGATGTTCCATGTCGACGTGGCGCTGGCGCTGGACGAGGGGACTCGCAATCTTATCCAGCAGTACGTAACCCAGCAGTTCCGGCGGGCCACGCCGCAATTGAAGGAGCAGGAACTGGGATTCCGCCGCACCGGCGATATCGTAATTAACGACAGCGCGGTTTCCCGGCTGCACGCTATGCTCTTCTACGATGAGGTCGGTGTCGGAATCCTGGACCTCGTCAGCAAGAACGGGACGTACGTAAATGGCGAGGAGATCGAGTCGCGCCTGCTGCAGCGCGGAGACACCATCGACATCGGGGAAACCAAACTCGTCTTCGAAGGATAAGCGATGAAATCGATGACCGGTTACGGCGCTGCGGAGGGCCCGGTGGGGCGAGGGGCTCTGTTCGTCGAGCTCCGCTCGGTCAATCATCGTTATTGCGACCTTCAGCTAAAGATCCCGCCTAAACTGGGGAGCCTCGATCCGCGCCTAAGGGCGACTATTCAGGCCGGCGCGCGGCAAGATAGATTGTTTCATCAAGGAACGCCGGCCGATCGCGCCTGCGCCGGCCGTCCGCCCGAATCTCGAGCTTGCCGACGCCTACGATCGCGCGCTGAGGGCCTTGGCCGGCAGGTTGCGCGGGACAGCGCCCCATCTGTTGCAGGCGGTCGATCTGCGCGAGCTAGTTGTAGTCGAGGAGCCGACCGTTCGATACGAACGATTCTGGCGGCAGGTGCATACTATCGTGCGGCGGGCCCTGCAGCAGCTTGAACGGATGCGAAGGACGGAGGGTGCGCATCTGCAGCGTGATCAACGGCGACGACTCTCGCGCCTGGAGTCGTTAGTCGGACGCATTGCCAGATTAGCCGGCGCTATTCAGTTGGCAGATAGGCGGGAGCGCGCGGCTTGGGGCAACGGCGGTGCCGGAGGGTCGACCGAGGGGACTTCCTACGGTATGCCGGCAGAGCGTGCGGCTATCCACGAAGAGATTACCCGTCTTCAGAGTCACCTGCGCCAATATCGGCAGTATGCCGCTCGCCCCGGCCCAGTGGGTCGTCAGCTCGACTTCCTCCTGCAAGAGATGAACCGCGAGATTAATACCATCGGATCGAAAGGGAACGACGCAAACATCTCTCATCTCGTCGTTGAGGCAAAAAGCGAATTGGAAAAACTTCGTGAACAAGTGCAAAATATTGAGTAATATTGATTAGCTATGGACCGCGGGCGCCCCTGCCTTATCTCCGCCCCCTCCGGGGCCGGCAAAACGACGATTGTCCGACAACTGGTCGGTATGTTGCCGCGTCTTGTTCATTCCGTCTCCTATACCACCAGACCCATCCGATCGGGTGAACGCGATGGGCGAGACTATCATTTTGTAGATCAGGAGACGTTCGATGCCATGGTAGCGCGCGATGCCTTCGTTGAGTGGGCGGTGGTGCACGGACAGCAGTATGGAACGCCGCGCGACCCGCTGGAGAGGTGGTTAGCCAACGGCACCGATGTGCTGCTCGATCTCGA